>CALMAP010000001.1:0-1770 GCA_937859825.1 uncultured Terriglobus sp.
GTCATGCCCGCGATGTAGTCCGCAACGACGCGCGGCAGACCTTCGATTTCACCTTCTTCCACATATCCCTGTGGCAACTTCCCAGGGTGCCTGAGATAGAAGTGGAAGAGCATGCTTACCACGTTGCTCGCCTTTTCATGTTCAGCTTCAAGCAGGGGGCATGTGTAGAGATTCTGGTACAGGTAGAGCTTTTCCTGTCGCCGCATCGCCTCGACATCCGGTGAGAAGATTGCGACTCGCTCGCCATGATCGCGAACACCCTGCAGCGTTGTGATCTGCGCTGCCCGCACACAGGTGCACGTGTTGGCGATCAGGTCAGATGTCAGCGCGTCCTGCATCCACTGCAATGATTCGTGAAAGAGAAACTTCTGCTTCGCTTCCGGATGCACCGCGCTTACACGCTCATAAGCTTCACCCATGATCGTGACGTTTGCGCAGATCTGTTGTACATCCAGCAGGCCTGATTCAACGCCATCGTCCAGGTCTGCCGTCAGGTACGCGATCTCGTCCGCAAGATCGATGACCTGCGCCTCCAGCGGGGGGCGCTCACCAAGGAAGTAGGGCGCAAGCGCGGGAAACTGCTCGGCCGTGTAGTCGCGCGAGTGCTTGATGATGCCCTCACGCACACCCAGCGTCAGATTCAGGCCCCGGTGCGCCGCGTACCAGTCTTCAAAATGCTCCACAATGCGCAGTGCGTGTAGGTTATGGTCGAAACGCAGGCCGTGCTGTTGCAGGCATGCGTCCAGCGCACGCTCCCCCGCGTGCCCGAAGGGCGGATGACCGATGTCGTGGACGAGCGCGAGCGCCTCGACCAGTTCTTCATTGAGCCTGAGAGCGCGCGCAATTTCGCGAGCGATCTGGACAACTTCAATGGTGTGTGTCAGGCGTGATCGAAAGTGGTCACTCTCGCGGCTGGTAAATACCTGGGTTTTGCCGGCGAGCCTGCGAAAGGCACGGGACTGCACGATGCGCTGTCGATCTTTTGCGAATGGCTCCGGCTCTTCCTGCTCGTGTTCCCTCCACACACGGGCAGAAAGCCTCTGCTGTTCTTCAGCATTCACCGAAAGATGTTGCAGAGAACAGGTAGGGTCCACCGCGTTCATGAAAGCAGTCTCACTCGTTGCGTTCTCTCGCCGGACTTTCGCGCACTAAGGATTGGCTCTGGTCTCGTGAGCGTTCCGGGCCAGTTTCACCCGGGCCGAATCCAGCCGCTTCCGCAGCTTGGTCAGATCATCCTGCTCAATGTCCGCCGGCAGTGAGTGGTTGTACTCCACGACTGCGCGCTCCCACTGACCGATGGCCTGCTTCAACTTGCCATTGCGTTCCATGGCCTGACCCAGATGGTCGTGCAAAGTCGGATCTCCGGGATTGCGGTCTGTCGCTTTCTGCAACTCGGCTTCCGCTGTCTGATACTGCCCCAGCTTGAAGTAGGCCCACCCAAGTGAGTCCAGGTAGGCATAGTTCTGTGGATCGAGTTCGACCGCTTTCTTCAGCAGCGTGACTGCGTCCTGCAACTTGATGCCGCGGTCGGCGTACATGTACCCGAGCGAGTTCAAAGCAGCCGCATTGTTTGGATCGATCGCGAGCAGCACCCGCAGATCTTTCTCGGCCTCGTCCATGTTGTTCTGCTTGTCTGCAATCGCAGCACGCAGGAAAAGCGGGTAGATCTTGTCCTCAGGCTTAACTGAGAACACCTCGGCCTTTTCGATGTTCTGAATGGCTGCCGGGTAACGGCGCAACCGGAAGTTCATCTGCGCGATGGAGAGGAGC
>CALMAP010000001.1:1780-4099 GCA_937859825.1 uncultured Terriglobus sp.
CGGTCAACTGCTTGTTCGCCAGCGCGAACGCCTCGTCCACTTTGCCGTTGTCAAGCAACTGCCCGGCGTAGAGCGTCTGCACGTCGCTGTCGTTCGGCATGGCCGCAACAGCTTCCTGCGCTACCTGCAGTGCCTTCGACCAGTCATGCACATCGCGATAGGTGTCCACTTGTTCGCTGTACCCACGGCTGGCCATGTCACCGCCAAGCTGCACCATCAGTTTGTAGGTCGCGGCGGCTTCCGTTGTCTTGCCCTGTTCGCGGTAAAGATTCCCCAGCCGCTCCAGAAACAGGCCGCGATTATTTTTGTCGCCATCCGTAGCATTCGGGTCGAACTTCGCCGGACCGTCAAGTGCCGCGCGCAGAATATGCTCCGCGTCAGAGTAGCGGCCAAGCGAATCGTAGATCAGCGCTTCGTTGTAGCTGAGCTGAAGATCCGATGGTGCAAGCGCCTCAGCCTTCTTGATGGTGGCAAGCGCGGCATCGTAGTCGCCCTTGCGGCGCTGAATCTCCGAAATTCGGATAAAGCTCTGCGCGTCCTGTGGCTCTGCGGCAGCAATCGCACGGAACTGCTCAAGCGCGGCATCGAGTTTACCGTCTGCCAGAAGAGCGTTTGCAAGTCCCCGTTGCGCATCGACGTTGTCGCCGTCGTCGTCTAGAGCGCGCTGATAAGCGGCAGCGGCATCTTTCGGCTTGTGCAACTGATCGTAGGTCGCACCCAGCGCAAGTTCCATACGGGCAGAACGGCTTTCAGGCGGCATGGCCGACAGCGTGGTGACGACCCGCTGAAGATCGCCCTGCTCGCTGTAAAGCCGCGCCAGGTTCAGCATTGACTCTTCCGAGTTGGAGTCCAGTCCCTGCGCCGCCTTGAATTGCGCCTCGGCCTTGGTGGATTCGTGGCCAAGTTCGTAGAGCTGCCCAAGCAGCAGGTGGTTTTCCGTGGACTGCGGCTCCAGCTTTACCAGAGTCTCGTACTCCGTCGTTGCAAGCGAGAGCATCTGCGACTGCTGACCGTTCTGCATGTCGCCAAGCGAACGGAAGTAGATGCGGCCGAGCAGGCGGTGCGCTTCTACGTCGTTCGGGTTCTTCTTCGCCTGGTCCTGTGCGACCTGCACCGCCTCGCGGATGCGTCCGACGCGAAAGTAGAGATCAGCCAGGCCGTCCTGCAGCATGACGGAGTCCGGATCTGCAGTCAGTGCCAGCTTATACTGCTCGATCGCCTGCGTCGCGTAGTCTGAGCGGCCCTGCGTGGTGGCCATGTCCTCGTAAATGTGCGCGAGCCCGTAATGATAGTAGGCTGCAGACCGGCCGCTGTTCGCCGGGACGGCTTCCGTAGATGCAGTCTCCTGCGGTGTGCTGTCTTTCTTCTGCCCGAGTACGGGAAGCACACCCGCACCGAGAATCGCGGCTGACACTGCAACCAGGGCGAGTGAGGACTTCAGGGACTTCTGCGGATTGGTGATCGGCACTGTTGGCACTCTCTTTCGCCTGGCATCCGCTGCGAGAACGCACCAGGTCTCAGTCTGCGCGTGTTTCACAGATTAGACGATGGATGGCCAATTGCGTTGCTGAGTGTGCCTCACCATGCCTCAGCCATGCCGGAAATGCCGCATTCCGGTGAAAACCATGGCGACACCAAGCTTGTTTGCCGCCGCAATCACCTCGGCATCGCGCACGCTGCCGCCGGGCTGGATCACAGCCGTGGCGCCTGCGGCGGCTACCGTCTCGAGGCCGTCCGCGAAAGGAAAGAATGCGTCCGACGCGGCCACCGTACCGGCCATCGGCAGAGCAGCCTTCATGGCGCCAAAGCGTGCGGCGTCCACACGGCTCATCTGTCCGGCACCGATGCCTACGGTCTGCCCAAAACCGGAGTCATTCCGCGCGTAGACGATCGCATTCGACTTCACATGCTTCGCGACTTCCCAGGCGAAGCCCAAAGCGGTGCTCTCCTGCTCAGTGGGCGCGCGTTCGGTGACGATCTTCCAATCCGCCGGGGACACAGAGCCGTGGTCGGCATCCTGCAGCAGCAAGCCGCCGGAGACCTGTTTGAGAGCGCGCGTGGACGTTGCCGGATCGATCTGCAGCAGGCGCAGGTTTTTCTTGGCGGCAAAGCGCTCCAGCGCTCCAGTGGTAAAGGACGGCGCGACAATCGCTTCCACGAACAATTTCGCAATCTCTTCCGCGGCGTCAGCGTCTACCTCGCGGTTGAGCCCGATCACACCGCCAAAGGCCGACACCGGGTCCGCCGCCAGCGCACGGGTGTAGGCCGAGAGGAGGCTGCCGCCGGTTGCCGCTCCGCACGGGTTGGTGTGCTTGATGA
>CALMAP010000002.1 GCA_937859825.1 uncultured Terriglobus sp.
TGAGATTCATCCCTGGGGGTCTTGCAATGCCAATCTGGAGCGGCCTGACCGCATCACCATCGACCTCGATCCGGATGAATCGCTGCCTTGGCAGCAGGTGTGTGAGAGCGCGGTTGAGATACGGATAAGACTGCAGAAGCTCGGTCTGGAAAGCTTTGTGAAGACAACTGGCGGCAAGGGCCTGCACATCGTCTTTCCGCTCAAACCGGAGCATGATTTCAGCGTGATCAAGGCATGGGCGCATGGCTTCGTGCAGACACTGGAACGGGAGAACCCGCGCACCTACCTGACGAAAATGACCAAGGCGGCACGCACGGGAAAAATCTATCTTGACTACCTGCGCAATGAGCGTGGTGCGACCGCCGTCGCGCTTTACTCCATGCGTGCGCGTTCAAACCTGCCGGTTTCCGTGCCGCTGGATTGGAAAGAGTTGCAGGCAGAAGAACGACCGCAGTTCCGGATCGGTAACTTTGATTCGGAGTGGAAGCCACGTTTGAAGCGGGATCCATGGAAGAAGATGGGAACGCTGACGCAAAGCCTGTCGTTAGAGGCGCTCGCACGGTTCACAAACCCAAGACTTCGCTGAAATCGGCCAGCAGAAAGCTCCGGCGTATGCCGGGGCTCTTTCCTTAGAGTCCCCAAGGCTTACTTCTCTACGCCGAAGCTGAACACAGTAGTGGAGTGCATCGTCTGCCCTGGCTGCAACAACGTCGAGGGAAACGCAGGATGATTTGGCGAGTCAGGGTAATGCTGCGTTTCCAGGCAAAAGCCGCCGCGCCGCACGTACGCTTGGCCGCCGGTGCCGGTGATCGCCCCATCTTTGATGAAGTTACCGGTGTAGAACTGCACTCCTGGCTCCGTGGTGCTTACGGTGAGCGTGCGGCCTGACTTCGGATCGACCACTTTCGCTGCCATCTTCATGGTACCGTTCGGGCCGTTCAGGACCCAGTTGTGGTCGTAGCCACCGGCAATTTTTAGCTGCTCATTCTCGGCTTCGATGCGTTCGCCGATCACGTGCGGCGTGCGGAAGTCGAAGGGCGTACCCGCTACGGAGGGCAGATCACCGGTAGGAATGAGCACGGAACTCACGGGCGTGTAGCGATCTGCATTGATGGTGATCTTCTCATCGAGGATCGTTCCATTGCCCTCACCTGCCAAATTGAAATAGGCATGGTTGGTCAGGTTCAGCACTGTCGCCTTGTCGGTCGTGGCGCTGTAATCGATGCGCAGATCGGGCCCTTTCAACGTGTAGCGGACGTGCGCGGTCAGCGTGCCCGGATAGCCCTGGTCGCCATCGGGTGAGACCAGTGTCATCTCAACACCGTCGGGTATCTGCTTCGCGCTCCAGATTCTGTTGTCAAAACCTTCAAGACCGCCATGCAAGGACTGGCCGTTGTTGTTGACCGGAACGTCGTACTGCTTGCCGTCGATCGTGAACTGACCTTTTGCGATGCGGTTGCCATAACGGCCCACAACCGCGCCGAAGTAGGTATCCCTGTCCGCTTCGTACCCTGCCAGATCGGGGTGCCCGAGAACGACGTCTGCTTTTTTCCCATTCTTGTCAGGCGCGTTCACTGCCATGAGCCGGGCGCCCAGGGTAATGACCTTTACCTCAAGCGCAGCGTCCTTGAGCGTGTAGACGTCTACCTGCTTGCCCGTGTGCTCACCCACGGTCGTCGTGCCGAACGGCGCTTTCGTGACCTCTGCCTGCACGTTTCCTCCGAGTGAGCCCATCGCGACCCGCCCTATTGCAACAACCATCCCCAGCATCTTCATCCGTTTGCGTTCCTTGCGGCCCCATGTGGAGCGACGCTGAAGTATACCGTGGCACCAGTGCTGCTGCGTAACGCTCGCGGTATACTTAGGATAGTTCTTTTGCAGAGCCATTGTGCATCTGCGAAGCTGCTCCAAATGGGGGCGTCACGGCTTCGACGGGATCGCTAGTGGTAAAGAGGCATGCCGGGGTGGGTACACCCGTAATCGCGCCCAAAATCATAAGTGCCGAACCTCAGTACGCGCTTGCTGCTTAATTAATTAAGTAGCCGTCTTCAGTCTGGCTTTGCCTACGGGCTGGCTGCGGGCGTCGCACAGTGGGCTGGTCCAAGGTGTTCTGCTCGTACGCCAAGGACGAGATCGATCGAGCTGGTGCCGCGCGTTTCTTCGCCCGTTCCAACCGCGTGGTACGAGACAAAGTGAACCAGGGAAAAGCATGAATGCTCTTTACTAACGGTAGTTTCGGACGTGGGTTCAACTCCCACCGCCTCCACCATTTCTTCTTTATCGAACGGAACATGAGCATGCTTGCGTGAACTGCGGCCTGGTGCCTCCTGTTAGCGTTCGATGTTCGCAGTCACCAAGAATGCTTTAGCTTTCTGAAAGGGGGAGACGCACCGTCTTAAATTGGTCCTCTCTCGCAAATACGGAGAGAGACCGGACCGGTCGCATATCTGTGCCGCTCCCTTTTATTTTCGTGCGAGGTGAGATGAAGCACTTCTTTCTGTTTGCACTGTCTGGTTTACTGGCACCGGCATCACTCTTAACCGCACAAACAGCGCCACTCGTTCCGGACACAAAACCACAGACCCCGTTGCTGCCTGCCACCGCTCCTAGTGGCAGTCCCGTCCTGTCTATCATGCTGCGCGAACGCGGCGATGCACTCCAGTGGTTTAGTGCGGTCCCAAACCCCGAGACCTATGCTTACGGCGAGTCTTTACTGCGCATTGCAGTGGCACAACGAATCCAGCGCATCGACTGGCAGCTTGAGATGAGTACCAATGCTCAACTGGCCTTGCCAACCGATGCAGTCTCACCCAATGACGCACAGGGCCAACTCGGTTCGGGTGGTACTTACTACGCTGCGAATAGTAACAACAGCTTTCCGGCAGCGATTTCATTCAAAACCGGCTTTCTCCGCTATCACTTCCTGAACGATAAAGGCCTCGCAAGGCTGGGCCGGATCGAATTCACGGATGGTGCTGAGACAACCCCCAAAAACACGGCCCTCGCCTGGGTACAGACAAATCGCGTCGCGCAGCGGCTGATTGCGAACTTCGTATTCAACAACAGCCAGCGCGCGCTGGATGGCGTGGATTTCAAAGTGGGTGGAACGAACTGGGACATAACGGCGATGGGTTCACGCGTTGTGGAGGGCGTCTTCAAGATGACCCAGAACCAGGAACTGAATGTCGATGTGCAGTACCTTGCATACTCGCGCTATCTGAAGGAACAACGAGTGCTTCTGCGTGGCTTTGGGCTCGCCTACCATGACGGCCGCACAGGCATTCTGAAGGTGGACAACCGGAGCGCAGCGGCACGGGCTTTGGATCGTAAAAATATTCGTATCGGTACGTATGGCGGCGACATGATTGCAGCTTTATCCGTGCACGGAC
>CALMAP010000003.1:0-6642 GCA_937859825.1 uncultured Terriglobus sp.
CCACCATTCACATCGATGTTGGTCGACGGATTAGCGAAGTTCTGGTGGTTGAGGACATTGAAGAAATCCGTGCGGAAGATTGCCGTGATGCCTTCCTTGATGAGGATGTTCTTCTGTGCCGCGACGTCGACATTGGCGAACTTCGGTCCGAAGAACGAGTTGCGCTGCAGGTTGCCGAACTTGCCGAAGCCTGGGTTTGTGAAGCCGTTGCCACCGGCTCCCGCGGTGATATCCGTAGCAAGCGGTGTAAAGAAGCTCAACGTACCGTCATAGTCGTGACCCTTCAGAGCGGTGTTGAACCCGCTTCCCGAGTAGTTCGGCTGATTCGGACCGCTGTCTTTGTTGTTACCCGCATTGGTGTAGCTTGCCCAGAAAGGAAGACCGGACGCCAAGTTCATGGTGGGGCTGATCTCCCATCCACCGACCAGTCGCTCCGTGATGCCATTCACATTCGAAGCGAAGGCCTTTCCGTGACCAAACGGCAGTTCCAGGTTGCCGAAGAAGGTGATCTGCTGCTGCCGCAGATCGTCCTGGTTACCGTAGGTGAGCTTCTTGTTGACCTGGAAGTAGTTATCGCTGTAGTTCTTCGCCTGCTGGTATGCGTAGTTCAGTACGAACTGGTAGCCCTGCGAGAATCGCTTCTCGAAGGTTGCCTGCAAAGCGTTGAAGTGCGTATCCGCGTCCGAGCCGAAGTAGTTGATGCCCTGTGTCCATTTGTAGAGCGGGTAGTATTTGCGGCGATTCGGATCGTTTGCGTCACTGCGGGGCTGGCCAGGAAGCGCAAGTGCACCGGTAGTCGCATTGACCACAGGATTGTAGGTCAACCCGTTCTGAGTCACACCCACAATGTTCGGGTCCGTGGTGGATCCGTCACCGGCGAAGGTGTGCGTACCTTTATTTCCCACATAACCGACAGTCAGGTTGAACTGGTGACCAAGGTCACGCTGTACCTGAGCATTCCAGGCATCCAGCGTGGGAAAGCGTTCGGTAATTGGGCGAGCATTGGCATTGATCTGGTCAGGAAGCGGAATGTTCCCGTTAACCGGAGCGCTGCCGAAGTTTGCGGCAGCCGGTGTACTGGTACCAAGTTGGAAGACTACGCCATTGCCTGACGTGGTGATCTGCTGCTTGGAGAGAACCGGCAGGTTCTGGGTTACGGCGTGACCGAAGATGGATCCGAAAACACCGATGTCAAAGCTGCGACCGTAGCCAGCACGGATAACAGTCTTCTCATTTAGCTGATAGGCAACACCAAGGCGAGGAGCAATGGTCGCACCATTGTTACGAACACCCATTGCGCCACTATAGGGACCTTCCTTTGCAACCTGCAGGTTACCCGTTTGCAGGTTGAGAATGGCGCCCTGGTCTTTTTCCACCTTTTCCGGCAGGTAGGTCTCGTAACGCGTACCGTAGTTGACCGTCAGCTTCGGAGTTACGCGCCACGTGTCCTGGACGTATTCGAAGATGCGGTTCTGTGTTTCGGAAGCATTGGTCGAGGTGCTGGCGTAGCGGGCGAACTGGCCTACATCACCAAGAGCGAAGCTGGCAAAGCCGAGGCCGCCGAGTGCGCCCTGACCGGTGGTTTTGGTCTGGAAGCTCAGGATGCCAGCACGGTTCTGGTCAGACGGTACGCGCAGGTTGTAGGCGTGACGGAAATCGACACCAAATTTAATGGAGTGGTTGCCGAGCTCATGCGTCCAGTTGTTCACGATCTGGTACTGGCGCTCATTCTCGGTAAGGGGGCAGTTGCAGCGGTTCACACCCAGACCGGACCCGAAGTTTGCGCCCGGGTTGTTGATGCCATTGTTTGGCGGCCCATCAATATCGAACTCAGGTGCACCGCCGGTGTTACCGCTTGCAAAGTTCAATCCGGGAATGCCGTTATTGGTCGCAAACGCCTCATTGCCGTCGTACTTGGACGTAGCGATGGAATACCGCAAGAAGCCAAAGCGGATGTCGGTGACCCACTTGGGATTAACAATGACGTCGGCACCGGTGGCCCAGCTTGCATTGTGGCCGCGCGAAGTACCGCCGAAGCCGCCCGTGCCGAAACCAGGACCGCCGAGCGAACCGAAGGCCGTACCACCGCTCAAGGTATCGGAAAAGTAGCTGAACCGGTTGAAGTAGTGGATCTTGTCGCTGACCTGAGCGTCAAGACGAATAGTGCCCTGGTCATAGTTGAAGACGCCTGTACCTACCGCTGAATAGTTCTGATACGGCGTAAGTGCCTGTGTGTTGTTTGGAAGCGGGTAACGCTCCAGCAATGCAATGGCAGCCGGATTCAACTGCGCACGCGGAATGACGTTGTTGGCGTAGCGGGTGCCCGTTACCGGATTCACGATGAACGGGGTAACTTTGCCCGTTGCCGTGGTGTTGCTGCCAGGGGTCGTCTCTCCTGCATAATCCGAGAAGTCGCAACCGCCTGCCAGGCAGGAATTTCGCAGAAGCGTTGTGGGTACGCTGTTCAGTCCTGTGGAGGTTCCTACCTTGGACCGGACGCCCTGGTAGTCGAGAAAGAAAAAGATCTTGTCCCTCTGTACCGGACCGCCAAGTGAACCACCGAACTGGCTCTGCAGCGCAACCGGAACAATACGCTTGGTGACAACGTCAGGCTTATTGAAGGGGTTCTTCGCCTGGTTTGCGTCAGACTGGCGGAAGTCGAAGACACCGCCGTGTACGCTGTTGCCGCCGGACTTCGTCTGCGCCGTAACTACGGCAGCGACGGCCTTACCGAACTGGGCGTCGTAATTTTGCGTTGCAATCTTGGACTGCGCGACCGAGTCAAGCGACGGATTGACGACGATGATGCCGAGGATCGGGTCCTGGTTGTCGGTGCCGTCCAGTTCATAAGCGACGCCGGCAAAGTGCTGGCCGTTGACGATAATCTGCTGCGAACCCTGGGGGTTCTCAGACGAGGCGTGCGACCAGCCAAGCAACTGAGTACCGGGCAGCAGAAGTTGCAGTCCAGTAAAGTTGCGGTTCGGCAGCGGCAGGTCTTCCGTGTTGCGCGCGTTGAACGAGGTGGAAACCTCGGCACGGTCCGTGGTGAGCGTGGGGATTGCATCCGCAGTGACCTGCACCGTGGTACCGGCGTCGCCAACCGTCAGCTTTGCGTCAACCTTGGGTGCGGAGTCGGCAGCAACCGGAATGCCAGCGGTTTCAAAACCCTGAAATCCGGGTGCTGTGATCTTGATGGAATACGAGTCGGGGATAAGGTGCTCGACGGTGTAGGCGCCGGAGTCGTTCGACGTAACGGTAACGGACGTGCCCTTGGCGATATCCGTGACCGTGACGGTGGCGTTTGGAATGGCCGCGCCGGTTGGGTCGGTGACGGTGCCGTAGAGCGAGCCGTAGATGGCCTGGCCGTAGCCGGTACCGGCTGCGGTCAGGATCGTGGCTAGTGCCAGCGCCTGCACCTTTCTTGAAAAATTCATGCTGTCCTCCAGAGGTGAAACCTGTTTCTTACGCGATGGCGAGCCAGCTTACAGAACGCCGACATCCATTGCAGTGAACCGGAGAGGACTCTATGGCATCGCCGGGAAGAATGTCAACCAGAAGGAGGATACAAATTTGGTACTTATTTACTATGGGAATTTGAAGTTTCTGGAACTGTTTTCTATGGTTTTCAATAAGCATTTGCGAAACGTTCTTGTAATCGCTTTCTACTGAATTTCCTCGGATTTTCCAGTTCTCCACGCGGAACTCGCCTCTCTTAGGCTGAGGAACTACCAGATTTCAGGATCGCAGCGCACGACGCAAATGCTATGACATTTACGCCAAACCTGTAAGTGCTGTGGTATGGTTTTCTCGCACTTCCAGTGCCGAAAAGGTTTGCCATGAAGTTGACCCGCTTTCTCCCATTTGCCTGCGCGCTGTCACTCTGCTGCAGCGCCATCGCACAAAGCCCCGCAACGATCACGGCCGATCTGCAAGCCGCGGCCCAACCGACGCACGATGCAACGTGGTGGAAGCATGCCGTGGTGTATGAAATCTATCCGCGCTCGTTTCAGGACTCGAACGGTGATGGCATCGGCGACCTGAACGGGATTACGCAGAGGCTGGATTACCTGCAGAAACTGGGCATCGACGCGATCTGGATTGCTCCCATGTTTCCCTCGCCGCAGGTGGACTTTGGCTATGACGTTTCGGACTACGAGGCCGTAGACCCGCAGTACGGAACGACCGCGGATATGGATCGCCTGATCGCCGAGGGCAAGAAGCGCAACATCCGCATTTGCCTGGACTGGGTGGTGAACCACAGCTCCGACAAGCACAAGTGGTTTCTCGAGTCGGCAAGCTCCCGCACCAATCCCAAAGCCGACTGGTTCGTGTGGAATGACGGTCTGGCGGAGGACGCGCCAGGTGTGGGTGCGTTCCAGAAGAAGTTTGCCCATGATGGCCGCGTTCCTCCGAACAACTGGGAATCGGTCTTCGGCGGCTCGGCATGGACTTGGGTGCCCGCGCGCAAGCAGTTCTACTATCACAAGTTCTATAAGGAGCAGCCTGACCTGAACTACCGCAATCCCGCGGTGGAAGAGGCAATGTTCGACGGCATGCGCTTCTGGCTGGATCGCGGCATCGCGGGTTTCCGGCTGGACGCGGTGCCCACGCTGTTCGAATCGACCGGCCTGGAGAGCGAACCGGAAGTCGCCGGCGTCAACAAGCAGGGTGATCCGAACCTGCATACGATTTATACGGATAACCTGCCGGAAGTCCATGGGGTGATCCGCCGCATGCGGGCGATGGTGGAGAAGTATCCTGGCAACCGCGTGCTGATCGGGGAGACCTACCTGCCGAACACCATGGAACTGGACAAGTGGTACGGCAGCGCTGACCGCAACGAACTGCAGCTGCCGATGGACATGCTGATCGGCTTTCAAGGCGATACGGCAAAGCTGGACGCGAACCGCATTCGCACCTACATCACCGAGGTCGAAACGCAGGTACATGGATCCCAGCCATTGCTGGTGTTCGACAATCATGACAATGTGCGCAGCCACGACCGCTATGGCGACGGCACGCACAACCAGCAGATCGACAAGCTGATTGCCGCGCTGCTGCTGACGAGCAAAGCAACCGCACTGATGTATTACGGCGAGGAGCTTGGCATGCCGACCACGCAACCTATCCGCGTGGAAGACGTGAAGGACCCCATCGGCATCACAGGCTGGCCAGCGGAGAAAGGCCGCGACGGCGAGCGCACGCCCATGCAATGGGACGGCAGCCCACAGAGCGGCTTCAGCACCAATGCCAAGACATAGCTGCCGGTGCCTGGCAACTACGTGTCGCTGAACGTTGCCACGGAGCAGAAGGATCCGAAGTCCCTGTTGCGCTGGTACGAGCAGGTGATTGCTCTCCGTCGCACCGTTCCCGCGCTGCATGACGGTGGCGTGGTGATGGTGGACACCGGCAACGCAAACGTTCTGTCGTATGTAAGAACAGCACCTGCCGGTGCGAAGCCGGTGCTGGTGTCGCTGAACATGTCGGCGGCACCGCAGACAATGAACCTGGATTTGTCGCCCGCAAAGGTGGATGGCTCCCGCTTGAAGGTGCTGATGGGCGAGGGTGCGGATGGCTCGACCTCCAAAGCGCTTATGCTGCAGCCTTATGGTTCCGTTGTTGCTGAAATCCAGTAGATCCTGTTCCAGGAACCATGCAGAAGCCGGTCCAGCGGAATCTGGACCGGCTTTTCCGCAGAGAACTTCTAGCGATGACAGAAGACGAAGCCGGTACCAGGCAAAAGCGCGCGGGAAAAAAGCAGAGCATTGCTGCCGCGCCGCGCGAAACTCCGCTGCACCGGGCGATTTACGAGCGGCTGCTTGAAGAGATACAAAACGGCACCTGGCGTGAAGGTGAGCGCCTGCCGAGCGAGGCCGCGCTGTGCGAGCGCTTTTCCGCGTCGCGCATTACCGTCGCCAAGGCGCTTGGTGCGCTGCAGCGCGAAAAGCTCGTCCGCCGTCGAGCAGGCTCCGGCACGTATGTGCAGCAGCCGGTCACGACCGGTGCGTCGCTGCGCTTCGGGCTGCTGATTCCCGGGCTGGGCGATACGGAGATTTTTGAGCCGATCTGCCGCGGCATGATGACCTCTCCGCTGGCACGCGCGCACTCGCTGACCTGGGGCCACAGCCCCATGGAAGGCGACCGCCAGGAACGCGCCGCCGAAGAGCTGTGCCGACAGTTCATCTCGCAGAAGTTGACCGGCGTCTTTTTTGCGCCCGTGGAGTTCGCTCCGGACCGCGATCGCGTGAACCATCGCATCGTGGAGGCGCTGGAGCGGGCCAACATTGCCGTTGTCCTGCTTGACCGTTGCGTGGAGCGCTTTCCTTTCCGGTCGAAGTTCGACCTTGTCGGCATCGACAACCATCGCGCCGGCGCAATGGTGACGCAGCACATGCTGGAGCGTGGAGCGAAGCGTCCTGTTTTCCTGTCGCGCAGGGGTGCGGCACCCACGGTATACGCACGGGAATCGGGCTTTCGCGCGGCTGTGCTCGACGCTGGCATGGCGTGCCCGGACGTCACCTCCTTCCACGACGGAGAAAGCCCTGAGTCTCTGGAGCGGCTGCTGGAAGAAGGAAAACCGGACGCGCTGGTTTGCGCCAACGATCGCATTGCGGCCGAAGCCATGCGATTTCTGCAGAGCCG
>CALMAP010000003.1:6652-7616 GCA_937859825.1 uncultured Terriglobus sp.
GATGACGTGAAGTACGCGCAGTTTCTGCCCGTGCCGCTGACCACCATTCACCAGAACTGCGCGGAGATGGGCCGGGCCGCCATGGCCACCATGCTCAGCCGCCTGCAGCAACCCAATCGCACCGCACGCGATGTGCTGGTCGACTTTCAGTTGGTCACGAGAGAGAGCACAGCTTCCTGATGCAGGAGAACGCCTTATGCGAAGACATCTTTCCGGGCAAGGCTACCAATCTCTCCATTTGTAAGGGTCACCTTCAATTCACAGCATGCGCTGGACTATCACGCCTGTGCGTGACCTGAAGGGGACAGATTTTCTTATTGCCACAACTTTCTCGCTCACCTAGGCTCGAGCCCGCAATCGAAAAACAATTTGCGTGGTGCCGGAGCTGGGATCCTCCACCTCATATCCAGAGCTGACCGATGACGTCAGTGGTTGTCCGGTCTCATCAACATCAACGATCGAATACGGAATGGAGATGGAACTCGTGGACAACCTGGAGTTTTTCTACAAGAAGGGCGTTGACGCCGCTTCCAGGCGCAGCTTCCTAACGGGAGTGAGCGCACTGGGAGCAACGTCGTTGCTGGCGGGCTGCACAGGCGATATGGGTGCGATGGGCGCTACGGGGGCAACAGGTGCCACGGGCGCAACAGGGGCAACGGGCACAACCGGAGCTACAGGGTCTACCGGTTCTACGGGAAGCACCGGGGCCACGGGAACGACCGGAGCTACCGGAACGACCGGGGCAGGCGCACTGAGTGACGTCGATTACCTGAACTTTGCGTTGAACCTGGAGTATCTTGAGGCCTCGTTCTATCTGTATGCGGCCACCGGCAGCGGACTGCCTGCCGCAAGCACGGGCTTCGGTGCGGGTTACGTCTTGGGCGGTGCCCAGGTAACAGGCCTGAGTTCACTGCAGCAGCAGATCGTCAACGAGATCGCCTTCGATGAACTCGCACACGTGAAC
>CALMAP010000004.1 GCA_937859825.1 uncultured Terriglobus sp.
CCGCGCGCTGATGACGCGGCCGGGTCGCATGGAGTAGCACAGCCGTACACTGGTTCCGATGGCATTCTCTTTCCGAAACCGGGGTGACGATACCCCGAAAAAGCCCAGCTTCTTTCAACGCGTGCGGCAGGCCGTTACGGGCGAAACCTATGCGCCGGAGCAGATTGCGCCGGTGGAAGAGGCCGTCACTCCGCCTGAGATACATCCCGCGCCGGTGCCGGTCGGCGTTCCGCAACCGGAAAAGGTTGGCCAGCCTGCCGAGGACACCTCGGATTCCCTTGTGCCTCAGGACGAAGCAGAACTGGCGGAAATGGAAGGTATCGAAACTCCGGCAGCAGAGCCACCCTTGCAGGCTGCTCCTGACCTACTTCCCGTGAACAACTACGGTTTGCGGCCAATGGCCTCGAACTTCTCTTTTGGTGGTTATGCCTCCGCGGAAGAAGAAGACGCCAGCTTCGTAGAGCGCATGCGTAGTGCGGTGTCGCGCACGCGGGAACAGTTCACCACATCGCTGGATGGTGTGCTGGCGTTCGGCCGCTCCGTGGATGAGGAGGTGCTGGACGAGCTGGAAGCCGTGCTTCTAACCGCGGACATCGGCATGACCACCACGCAGGAGCTGATGGAGAAGCTGCGCGTCCGTGCCCTGCGCGAAAAGAGTACGGGCGAGCAGATGAAGGACCTGCTCCGCGAAGAGCTGCACGCCATCCTCGATTCCGTCACGCAGCCCACGAACCATCCGGCCAGCACACCCGAGGTTCTGATGATGGTAGGTGTGAACGGCACCGGCAAAACTACCACGAGCGGCAAACTGGCAGCGCTGTATGGCACCCACGGCCGAAGGGCGCTGCTGTGCGCGGCGGACACCTTCCGCGCGGCTGCGATCGAGCAGTTGGAAGTCTGGGCACGGCGGTCCAACGTCGACGTGATCAAAACCAGGCAGGGTGGCGACCCCTCGGCGGCTCTCTACGACGCGCTCACCGCGGGCAAGGCGCGCAAGGCAGATATCGTGATCGTCGATACGGCAGGCCGCCTCCATAACAAGGCCGGACTTATGGCCGAACTGGACAAGATGCGTCGGACGGCGGAGAAGCTCGTACCGGGCGCACCCCACCAGACTTTTCTCGTAATGGACGCGACCACCGGCCAGAATGGCCTGCAGCAAGCAAGGCTTTTCCTTGAGGCGGCAAGGGTGACCGGCATCGTGTTGACCAAGCTGGACGGCACCGCGAAGGGTGGCATTGTGGTAGCCATTGCGCGGGAGCTGAAGCTGCCCGTCGTCTTCGTAGGCACGGGCGAGAAGATGGAAGATATTGTTCCGTTTGACAACGACAGCTTCCTTGATTCGCTGCTGGGCGCATAAGGATCACGCACACAGGAGGCATAACTGTGGAAGCACATGAGGTGCGGGAGTTTTTGGAAGGTCAGGAGAAAGCGGCAGAAAACCACATGTATGCCGTCTCTTTTTCCATTTCGGTGCTGGCCGTGCTGGTCGCGCTGGTTACGGTTGAGTCCCACCGGGCCCACACCTCGGCCGTGCTTGACCAGGCACGTGCCTCGGACACATGGGAACTGTATCAAGCCAAGAAGATTCGACAGACATCCATCAGCAGCACAAGCGATCTGATGACGGTGCTGGCTCCGTCAAATCCTGTCGCACTCGCCAAGTTGAACGAGTACCGCTCCCATACTGCCAAGTGGGACGAAGACTTGAAACAGAGCGAGGAGAAAGCGCGGGGATTCGAGGAGAAGGTCGAGGCCGCAGAGCACCGTGCCGGGCGCTTTGACGCGGGTGAAGCGCTCCTGCAAATTGCTGTCGTGCTCGCGTCGATAACGCTGCTCACCCGGCAGCGTATCTATTGGCTGGTTGCGCTGCTTGTCGGCGGCATGGGGCTTGTGTTCGGCATCTCCGCGTTTTTGCTGCACTGATCCGTAGCTGCCTAGCAAAGTTGCGCAGCACGTGTGGCACGTTACCGCATCTCATGCAGTGACGATGCCGTTTTCTGCGACCGATGAAGCGCACATGCGCCGAGCTCTGGAACTGGCCAAAGCCACCCTGGGACTTGCCTCGCCCAACCCACAGGTGGGATGCGTTCTTGCGCATGGCAATTTGATCGTAGGGGAAGGCGCACACCGCTTCGACGCACGCGATCACGCTGAAGTGGTGGCCCTGAAAATGGCGGGCGAGCAGGCGCGTGGTGCGACGGCATACGTCACGCTTGAGCCATGCTCCCACTCTGGCAGAACCGGCCCATGCGCGAATGCGCTGATTGATGCTGGCGTGGCGCGCGTAATCGCGGCAACGCTCGATCCGAATCCGCTCGTTGCCGGTCAGGGTCTCCATCGCATTGCCAACGCCGGGATCGAAGTCGAACCGGGTCTTCTGCAGGCCGAAGCACGCACAATAAACGACGCGTTCGCACGGCACATTCTTACCGGCATGCCGCTGGTCACGCTGAAGTCGGCACTCTCAGTGGATGGCCGCCTTGCACCCACGCCGGTACAGCGGCCCGCCAATGCGCCCTTTTGGCTTACCGGCACCGCCGCGCGGGAGGAAGTCCACCGCTTTCGGCATGCCAATGACGCCATCGTCACAGGCATTGGGACGGTTCTGGCGGACGACCCCATCCTGTCGGACCGCAGCAACCTGCAGCGCCGACGCAGGCTGCTGCGCGTCGTTTTGGACACACAGTGCCGCACTCCTCTGAGTTCGCGGCTGGTCGAAAGTGCCAATGGCGAGCTGGTGAGCTTTTGCGCGAACGGCGCACCCATCGAAAAGCCGCGCGCGCTGCGCCAGCGCGGAGTACGCGTGGAAACCGTACCCGTTCTGCAGCCGGAGGAACGGGCCAGCAGCAACAGTCGAACCGCGGTTGATAGAGAAGCCCGGCCCGAACTCGATCTGCGCGCTGTCCTCAAACGACTCGGCGAGATGGACATTCTCTCGGCACTCCTTGAGTCAGGCCCGGGGCTGAACGCGGCCTTTCTCAACGCTGGCCTGGTTGATAAGGCTGTGCTCTTCTTCGCGGAGATGGAACTGGGTGACGACTCCATTCCGTTTGCCGACGCCGCACACAATCCGTTTATGTTGATCGAGCAGTTGCAGAACATCGACCGCTGTGACTTCGTGCACGAGACAACCGGCGGTGCACGCGGCTTGGACGCGTGCGTTCGCGGCACACTGCATGATCCCTGGGCGGAGACATTCGCCCTGACTCCGCCTGCAGTCTCGTAAACGCAGGAAACGTCTCCTGACAGTCTCTTGCTCAGTAGAGCGAAAGACCAGCTTTTTGCTTCCTTCGCCTGGACTTTGGTCTCCTAGAGCTTTTGAAGGGCAGGACTCAACTGTGCCGCAGAAGGCACAATGACCATTGTGCATAGCTGAAGCTATGCCTTCCGAAAACACACGCGATCTGCACGAAGCAGCGGAATCTTCTAACCTTGAATCCATGTTTACCGGATTAGTTGAGGAAGTCGGCAAGGTGCTCGAAGTCGAACCCCGCGAGGGCACAACCCGTGTGCGCATTGCCGCACCGTCGCTTGCTGGCCGGCTCAAGCTGGGTGACTCGATCGCTGTCTCCGGCGTGTGCCTGACCGCGCTTGCCATTACTCCCGAACAGTTTGAAGCCGATTTGGCGCAGGAGACGATTGCACGCACGTCGCTCTCGCGTCTTAAGCCCGGGGCAGCGGTGAACCTCGAGTTGCCGACTCCGGCCGGAACACCGCTTGGTGGTCATGTGGTGCAGGGCCATGTCGACAGCACGGGGCGGCTGTTGAGCCTGGCTGCTGTCGCGGAAGGAGCAAACGGCCAAACCGACTGGATTCTGCAGATTGCCGTGCCGGCGAATCTTTCCCGTTACATTGTGAACAAAGGCTCCATCACGGTGGAGGGCATCTCGCTTACCGTCGCCGCGTTGGAACGCACTCAGAATGGCGAAAGCACACTGACCATTGCCATCATCCCGCATACGTACGGCGCGACGAACCTGCACACCCTCAGCGCAGGCGATGAGGTGAATCTTGAGGTGGATGTGCTCGCGAAGTACGCGGAGCAACAAACACAGTTGTTTTCCAAGCGCGCTGAGACGATCACGGAGCGCTTGTTGATTGCGCAGGGCTACTGAATCGCAGCGCTTTGAGCCTTGCCCTACCAACGTATTACGTTGGACGTTGTGAACAAGCCGCACCTGACGGAGTTAGACACGCCACCTACTGGGGGGCGAATTGCCATGCGGTGGGCGGACCAAAGGGGACGCCCACCTGGCCTCATACCAACCGGCTTCGGCGTCGCATCTGGCTCAAAGTGTGCCGTATCCACGCGCTCGATGTGCATCCTGTAATCCCGCGGCTCACCCATGAACACGCCATCTTCCGCAAGCCGGGTCCGCGCGATCTTGTGCTGGCGATAGGAATTCAACTTGCCAATTTTGTCCGACGGCTCATCCGCGAACGCAATCTGGCCCACATGGCAGACGCCCCACCATCGTACTTTCCGTAGGCGGAGTGCCTCGCATCCGAGGCGTGACCTGCAATGAAGACGGGGAACACACGACAGGTTTACTTCAGGCAATTACGGCTGAGAGCTCCATCTGTTCCGCCGCAGGTGCTTCGACGTAAGGCTGAAAGTGCTGGCGGCAGCGCGCCTCGTACATGCCTGCCGCGCCAACCATTACCAGTTCTTTGCTGGTACCAAGCCGCTGCGTATGAATGGCGGGCGCGCCACAGGTCATACAGACCGCGTTCAACTTCGTCACTTTGTCTGCCAGTGCCATTAACGCGGGTACAGGCCCGAAGGGTTCATTGGCAAAGGTGGTATCAAGTCCAGCCAGGATCACGCGCTTACCCAGCGCGACCAGTTCCATTGCAAGCGGCTGAATGCCGTCGTCGAAGAACTGCACCTCGTCTAGGCCGACAACTTCAACCTGATCGACTTGCCCTGAGAAGAAAAGCGCTTCGCGAAGCCGGTCGGAGTTGGGTGTGACCACCACCGCTTCATGCGTCTGCTCAGAGTGAGAGGCGATGGCGGTACGGTGATAGCGCAGATCAATATCGGGCTTGTAACAGGCCACGCGCTGGCGGGCGATGCGGGCCCGCTTAAGCCGCCGGATGAGCTCTTCGCTCTTGCCGGAGAACATGGGACCGGTAATCACTTCAAGCACGCCCGGCTGCGCCGTCGGTTGGTCACCCGCCGGATTCTGTTGCAACTGCATCTCCGTATCGTAACGCCCCGGCGTGCGGGAGAGCGGAACGTTTAAAGGCGTTCCACCTGAACGGCAGTGCCGTAGGCCAGCACCTCCGTTACGCCCTGCATTACCTCATTTGCGTCATAGCGGAAGCTGATGACCGCGTTTGCACCGTGCTCTGCCGCATGGTCTGCCATGCGGGCAAAGGCATCGGCGCGCGTCTTCTCGCAAAGCGTGGTGAACAAAGTAATGTCGCCGCCGACCAGTGTTTGAAAGCTCGCGCCAATCGTTCCAAAGACCGAGCGGGAGCGCACGACGATACCACGCACCACGCCGAAGTTGCGGACGATCCGATAGCCCGGCAACTCCAGTGCGGTTGTAATCATTTCCGGTGCGACGGGCATGAAATCCTCCTGTTGCTACTTCTTGCTGCGGTACAGGGTGATTAGGTGGTTGGTGGAGGTATCGTGCTTCAGGTCGGGCTGATCCTTGTCCTCAAGCTCACCCAGGATTTTCGTTGCCAACACCTTGCCCAGTTCCACGCCCCACTGGTCGAACGAATTGATGTTCCAGATCACGCCCTGGGTAAACACGTTGTGCTCGTAAAGGGCGACCAGCATCCCCAGCACCTCGGGAGTGAGTTCGTCCGCAAGGATGGTGTTGGAAGGCCGGTTACCCTCGAAAACCCGGTGCGGAACGAGTGCGTCTGCGGTGCCTTCCGCCTTCACCTGTTCCGCCGTCTTGCCAAAGGCCAGCGCTTCAGCCTGTGCGAAGACATTGGCGATCAGCATGTCATGGTGGCGACCCAGCGGGTTGAGCGACTTGAAGAATCCGATGAAATCACATGGGATCAGGCGGGTTCCCTGATGGATCAACTGGTAAAACGAGTGCTGGCCGTTTGTCCCGGGCTCACCCCAGTAAATGGGGCCAGTCTGCGTGTCAACGTGCTTGCCTTCGAGCGTGACGTGCTTGCCGTTGCTTTCCATGGTGAGCTGCTGGAGATAAGCAGGAAAGCGCTTGAGATACTGCTCATACGGCAGAATTGCAACCGTCTGCGCGTCGAAGTGGTCGGTGTACCAGACCGTGAGCAGCGCCAGCAGTACGGGCATGTTCTGCGCGAGCGGGGCGGTGCGGAAGTGCACGTCCATCTTGTGGAAGCCGGCCAGCATCGCGCGGAAATTTTCAGGCCCTATGGCAAGCATCGTGGAAAGCCCGATGGCAGAGTCCATCGAGTAGCGGCCGCCGACCCAGTCCCAGAATCCGAACATGTTGGCCGTGTCGATGCCGAACTTCGCCACTTCATTCTCATTGGTGGAGATCGCCACGAAGTGCTTCGCGATGCCGGCCTCTTCGCCGCCCTTCGACAGGAACCAGTCCCGCGCGGAGTGCGCGTTGGTCATCGTTTCCTGGGTGGTGAAGGTCTTGGAGGCGACAAGAAAGAGCGTCTCTTCGGCATGGAGGTCCTGAACGGCCTCGACGAAGTCTGTACCGTCTACGTTCGAGACGAAGCGGAAGACCATATCGCGTTGCGAGTAGTGCTTCAGCGCCTCGTACGCCATCACCGGTCCAAGGTCCGACCCGCCAATACCGATATTCACCACGTTGCGAATGCGCTTGCCGGTGGCACCCTTCCACTCGCCACTGCGCACCTTGTCTGCAAAGCCGCTCATCTTGTCGAGTACGGCATGCACCTGCGGTACCACGTCTTCCCCGTCAACGACAATGGACTCGCCTTTGGGTGCGCGCAGCGCAACGTGCAACACCGCCCGGTTCTCCGTGATGTTGATCTTCTTGCCGGTGAACATCGCTTCGGTCGCTGCCTTCAGACCCGCTGCTTCGGCAAGATCGAACAACAGCTTCAACGTCTCGTCCGTGATGCGATTCTTGGAATAATCGAGCAGCAAACCGTTTGCCTGCAGAGTAAAGCGTTCGCCACGCTGGGGGTCCTGTGCGAACAGGTGCTTCATCTCGGTCTTGCCGATCTTCGCGTAGTGATCCTCCAACGCTAACCATGCTTTGTGCCGAACCTGCGCCGTACCCTCAATCGCCATCTCTGCTCTCCTTCACGTGCTGAACACGGTGTCCGTCTTAGGTTACGACGGCAATCCCGCAGAGGCCGATGCTCGCATCTGAAGAAAGCATGAATCAGACGGAAGCCAGGGCGATCTTTGAGAAGTTTCTGGCAGATCTTCCACGCGGCAAAGAGACTGACATCCACATTCTGGCGGACGCGGACGCCGATGGCCTGCCTGCGGCGGCACTCCTTGTGCGCTCACTTCATGCAGCAGGCTACAGCCGCGTGACCACGGAAGCTCGACGCAAGTTTGAGAATGCATGGATGCCGGAGGTGCATGCGCGCCTCCGCGATAGAAACCCGGAAGCGCTCCTGATTGTCGACCTGGGAACTAGGCCGGATGCGATTCTGCCCGGCGTGCCCACGCTGCTGATCGACCACCACGCTCCCTTCGGCACCCCACCCGGAGCCACGCTGCTGACCAGCTACGGCACGGAGCCTACTGCAACGAGCGGGCTGCTGGCATGGTGGTGCGCGGCAGCCATTGCACCGGCGCTGGCGCAGGACCTGCAATGGCTTGCAGGAATTTCGCTGCTGTCTGATCTGGGAGATAAAGCACCTTTCCCCGATCTGGCAGAGAGTAAAAAACGCTTCGGTTCCACCGCAATGCGCGACCTGACGACACTGCTGAACGCTCCGCGCCGCAGCGCCACGGGAGACGCCACGGTCGCGCTGCAGATACTGCTGGAGGGTGCGTCGCCGAAACAGATACTCGCTTCGGACAGCCCTTCGCTTCATGCCTTGAAAGAAGCCAAAGCAGAAGTTGGCGAGGCACTCGCCTCAGCCCGCAAAGCGCCGCCAAAATTCTCGTCGAAGTGGAAAGACGAGCTCGGCGCAGACATCGTCTGCATTCGCATCGACACGCCCTGTCAGGTGCATCCATTGGTTGCGCAGATCTGGAAGCCACGGTTCCCGCAAGCTGTGGTCTTCGGCGTCAACGTCGGCTTTCGGCCCGGCTACGTGCACTTCGCGGGCCGCGCTCCGAAGCATGTCAATCTCGTTCAATTTCTGCGCAACCACACACCGAATGGCGCGGACGGCACCTTCGGCGGCGGCCACGATCAGGCCTCCGGCGGTGCGCTGCCGATGGCAATCTGGAATGCATTTATTACGGAAATGGGCTTCGGGCCAGAGATGCAGGTCTTACCGCGGTCCGAGCAGCTCCCCGCGCCTCAGTCCGAACTCTTTGCAGCATAACGCTCTTCGGGAGACCCAATGATTCGTAGCACCGCCCTTGCCCTGCTCGTCTTTACTTCCATCCTTACGGCGCAGAAGCCTTCCGGTGGCACCACTGTGCTGGAGCATGTCCGCCTGATCGACGGCAACGGCGGAGCGCCCGTCGAAAACGCGACGGTTGTTATCAAGGGAGGCACCATCGTCTTTGCAGGACCAGCATCACAGAAGGTTGAAAAGAGCGCCCGACGCGTCGACCTGACTGGCAAGACGTTGATGTCGGGCATCATCTCAGACCACTCGCACCTGGGTCAGGTGAAAGACGGGAAGAGCGGCCCCGGCCTGTACACGCGCGAAAACCTGCTGAACCAGACGGCCCA
>CALMAP010000005.1 GCA_937859825.1 uncultured Terriglobus sp.
TGCCCGCCTAGGCGATTTGCCCAATTCCTCACATTTCCCCAGTCGACATAGCTGATATTCTGCACACCAAAAGTGCCGTCTAGGGCGGTTAGCACCTGAGGAAACAACTCTGATAGAGCTTCTAGTCGGTCAGTGCGAGCCTTGAACAACTTGCCTCCAGTTAACCCAATCAGAATAAGCCCAATTGCTCCCCTATCAAAGCGACTTCCCAGGTGGGTTGACAGTCTGTCTGATGCTGCCTCTACCAAAGAATAGGCGTGGGATCAGGAATACCAACGATCCGACATGTAGCGGCTACTGTAGCGGCTACCCGCTTGGACCGGCTTGCTCCGAATGAGCGCAGAACCTCGAAATCTCGAGAATAAGCAAGCACTTGCAAATGGTTGCTACCCGCCGCTAAGCTCCGAGGTATTCCTTCTAAGCAGAGGCTCGCAGGTTCGAGTCCTGCCCGGTTCACCATGCAATTCTGTGCGTCTAACGCGACGATTTTGCAGTGCTACCTAACCCAGCCCGATCCGAGCCGCAGACCGGTGAGTTGTACGAAGCTAGCCCAGCAGCTTTGCCGCATCCTTCGCGAAGTAGGTCACGATAAAGTCTGCTCCCGCGCGCCGGATACTCAGCAGGCTTTCCAGCATAGCGCGGTTGCGATCAAGCCAGCCGCGTTCGAATGCCGCGTGCAGCATGCTGTACTCGCCGGAGACCTGGTAGGCACCCAGCGGCAGGTCGAAGCGGTCGCGAGCCGCGCGGATGATGTCGAGGTAAGGCCCGGCGGGTTTCATCAGCAGCATGTCCGCACCCTCGGCAATGTCGATCTCGATCTCGCGCATGGCTTCGCGGGTGTTGGCCGCGTCCATCTGGTAGCCTCGCCGGTCGCCCGCCTGTGGCGTGGAGTCCGCCGCCTCGCGAAAGGGGCCGTAGAACGCCGAAGCGAACTTGGCCGCGTAGCTGAGAATCGGGGTATCGTGCTTGCCAGCGGCGTCCATTGCCTCGCGCATGGCGGCCACGCGGCCGTCCATCATGTCGCTTGGCGCGATGATGTCCGCTCCGGCCTCTGCGAGAGACGCGGCGATTTTTGCCAGCAGCGGCAGAGACGCATCGTTCTCAACGTGCACATGGTCGCCGTCGCGGGTGAGCACGCCGCAGTGGCCGTGGCTGGTGTATTCGCACAGGCACACGTCGGCAATCTGCACCAGCGAGTCGAGCTTTCGGTTTGCTTTCAAGGCACGCAAGCCCTGCTGCACGATGCCGTCCGCAGCGTAGGCGCCGCTGCCCACCTCGTCTTTCTCTGAAGGCAGACCGAAAAGTAAAAGGCCACCGATGCCGAGTTCGGCACACTGCTCGGCTTCCTTGACGGCTTCGTCGATCGACAGGTTGAAGACGCCCGGCATGGAGCTGATAGATCTGCGCACACCCTCGCCGGGGCAGACAAAGAGCGGATAAATCAGAGCGGATGGCCGAAGATGCGTCTCGCGCACAAGCGAGCGCATTGCTTCGGTACGGCGCAGGCGGCGCATCCGCGTAATGGGGAACTGCATAGAGTTATCTTAAGCGGCCACGGTTGACCACCACGGATCTATCTACCGTAAGGAACAGAGCGTGACCGAGCCTCGGTTGATTCGGCTACTCCGATTTCTTATTTCTCGGCCGTACCTTCAACCAGATCGGCGATCCGATAAATTTCCAGCGTTCCCGGATGAGGTTCTGCAGAAAGCGCTCGTAGGAGAAGTGCAGCTTCACGTCGCGATCCGTGAACAGGACGAAGGTGGGCGGCGCCACCGCGGCCTGCGTCATGTAATAGATACGAAGCCGCTTGTTGTAGGGAACACCCGCGCGCTCGAAGTCGATGCCGTCGAGGAACTTGTTCATCTGGCCCGTGGAGACGCGCTTGCGCCGTTCGCGCGCGACAAGCTGCACCTTCTTAAAGACCTCGTCGACGTTGATGCCGTCCTTCGCGGAGATGAAGAGCAGCGGCGCGTAATCCAGGTACTTGAGGGCGTAGCGCACCTGCTCGGTGTAGACCTTCTTGTCCGCGGGCATCGTGGATTCGTGGTCGTCGGCACTGTCGCCCACGCTGCGTCGCGCGTTCTGCCGTTCGGTGGTCACGATGTCCCATTTGTTTACAACGATCACCACGCTGCGGCCGCTCTCGTGCGCGTAGCCGCCGATGTTGGCGTCCAGCCCGGTCACGCCCTCGGTTGCGTCAATGACCAGGAGCGCTACGTCCGCTGCTTCCAGGTGCTTGCGCGCCATGATTACGGAGAGCTTCTCAGCCATCATGGTGGTCTTGCCTTTGCGGCGAATGCCCGCCGTGTCCACAAAGCGAAAGCTGTGGCCGTCGCGCTCCACGACCTCGTCCACCGCGTCGCGCGTGGTACCCGCAATTGGAGACACGATGGCACGGCCTGTGCCGGTAAGCGCGTTCAGCAGGGTAGACTTGCCCACATTCGGCCTGCCGATAATGGCAACCTTGGTTTCGCGGCTGATGTGCTCGCCGTGCGAGCGCAGCTTGCGCTCCTTCGGCTTCTCAGCATCGTCTTCGCCTTCATACACTTCTTCCAGGTCGTCCGCCTGCTCCGGTTCCAGGTCGGGCAGCGCGGCTGATACAGCATCCAGCAGCTCGCCCACGCCAAGCCCATGCTCGGCGGAGATGGCGAAGACCTCCTTGAAGCCGAGCGTGCGAAAGTTTTCCGCCTGGGTTGAGATCTTCTCCGTATCCATCTTGTTGACGGCGAGAAAGAGCGGCTTGCCGCTGCGCAGCAGCAGCCGCGAGAGTTCCAGGTCAGGTGCGGCCAGCTCGCTGCGGCCGTCCACGCCCATGCCGCTCGCGCCCGCCTCGTCGAGCGCAATTTGCGCCTGCCGGTAAATTTCGCTGGGAATCAAGGCCTCATCGTTCGGCACCACGCCGCCCGTGTCCACGATGCGCAGCAGGCGGCCGTCCCAATCGACCTCGCCATAGATGCGGTCGCGGGTAATGCCGGGCTCGTCGCCCACGATGGAGCGGCGCGAACCGGTAAGCCGGTTGAACAACGTGCTCTTGCCCACGTTAGGCCGGCCGCAGATGGCGAAGAGCGGCGCGGCAATGCTGTCAGACGGACGCTGCTCCTCTTCAATCAGCGGCAGCATGTGCGCGAGAGCGTTCTCCGTCTCCGGGTCGGAGAGCGCCGCGGGGTGGATGCGCGGTCGCTCCTGCGCTGCAGGTGATTCGTGCGAGCTAAAGCCGCGCTGCCCACGCGCCGGGCGTGCCTTGACCGGCGCTTCCGATGCGGGACGCAGTTCCTTCGGCAATGCTCCCGGTGCCATCTGCGCACCCGTGACCGAGCGGCCCTTCTGCCGTTCCGGCGATTGCGTCCGCACCCTGGATTTGCTGAACGCCGCCGCTTTCTTTGCAGCACCTGCCTTGCGGCCCTTCGGCGACGCCTTACCCGTGGAACTCGCGGACGCCTTTGCGCCTTTCGGCGTCGCGCCCTTGTGCGGCCGCGTTTGCGCCGATCTGTGTTTCTTGCCGAGCCGTTTTTTCGGGGGTGCCATGTGAATGCCTGCCAACCTTAAGGGTAGCAGTGCCTCCATGCGATCTCCGGCGAAGAAATGGCCGCCCCTTTGGTGAGTTGGGAGGCGGCCACATGGTTTCACGTCAGCAGGAGTGCCAATTAGTTGTCGTCGCTGAAGTCACCACCATCGTCAGAACTGCCATCGCCGCTGTCATCAAAGTTTGTGTCTGACGCGTTGTCATAGCCTGTGTCCGTGGCGCTGTCGTCTGCGAAGGCGTTGCTATTGTTATCACTGGTGTCACCGCCTCCAAAGAAGCCGCGGGACTCTCCGCGACGGTCTTCGATGTCGTCACTCAGGCCGGGACCGGCATGGTCGGCGGCCTGCAGCCGGTCGCCAAAGTTGTCGTCGCTGCTGTCATTGTCGGCAAAGCTGCGGGAGTTGTCGTCGCCAAAGCCACCGAGGGCACGGTTGGAGCCGTAGCCCGCGGCATGGCCGAAGCCGCTGAGAAGGCCTTCAATGCCCTGCACAGCCAATGTGCCCATGGCGACGCCTGCCGCTGTCTGCATTGCTCCCTGCAGAAAGCCGCCGCCGCCAAAGCCGCCTGTCTGCTGGGGATAGCCCTGCTGCGTATATCCCTGCTGCGGGTAGCCTGGGGGCGGGTATCCAGGTTGACCATAGCCCGGCTGACTGTAAGTTCCCTGACCGCCGTAGACGGGGGCACCGTAACCGCCTTGTACTGGCTGGTTCTGAGGTGAAGCCTGCTGTGGCTTGTCGTTCGAGCCAAAAATTTTTTCCAGAAAGCTGGGCTGATGTTGGTCCTGCTGCTGGGTACCCTGCTGCTTCAGGTCGTTCAGTTGCTTCTGCGCCTGCTCCAGCGCATAGCCCTGCACCAGCACCGTCTGGCAGAGGATGTAAAGCGCGTCCGGGTTGCTGCCGAGGGTCTGCTGAATGTGCTGTTCGGCTGCCTGGTCTTTACCGTTCAACTGGGTGGTGCGGATCCGCTCGATCAGACCGTCGAGCATCTGCTGTTCCTGCGGTGTCATGGCTTGCTCCTGCTCCTGCGCTTGCGCGCGTGTCGATGGGATCGACGCACGGAATGAGGAAGGGTTGCCACGCGAAGCGATTCGGCTGTAGGCCGGGATGCGGAAGCACCTTTTGCAGAAGGTGGCTTTTGGGTCGAGCCGTTCGCCGTGGGATTGCCGTCGATTGAAGGAACGGTCAGAGGCGGGTGGTAGGGAGGGTGAATCCGGGTTGTGGGGATCTGGTAATCCGGCTCACCGGGATGCGGCTGGCGTGGAAGCTGCAGTGGCTGCTGTGCCGGTACGGT
>CALMAP010000006.1 GCA_937859825.1 uncultured Terriglobus sp.
ACACGTGATGCAGCGTCTGGCGAAGTGGGAGCGTGGCTTTCTTTACGGATTTATTGACCAAGTTTTGCTTTACGGTTGTTGGGGTCGGCAGCGGCATGCGGGCTGGCACTACGCGAACTTTAGGAGTGAGCGTAGCCGCATCGTTCGTTGCTGCAAACGCCGGTGGCTCAGAACCCGCGAAGCTGACAATCTGCGGCTGCAGCGCGACCGCTGCGGCTGCAGCAGAAAGGGCGGAGCAGAGCACAATTCCCGATAGGGTATTCCGCACACGTGATGAGGGAGCGGCACGTGGCCGGAGCATCTGCTCGACGCGGTCTACAAGCTCTGACCTACGCTGCCAGGCACCCAGGGCGAGCGACGATGCCCGCGCGAACAGGCCGCGCTCCGCCAGTGATGTAAGACACATCGCGTAAGAACGAGGTGCCTGCGTCTCAGCGACTACGCGCTCGTCGCAGGCAAACTCGCGCTCACGGCACAGGCGGCGTTCGATCCACAGCAGCGCCGGGTCGAGCGGGAAAACGATCAGCGCCACTTTTTGCAGCAGGTTGGTCCAGTTATCCGCGCGGCGCAGATGGGTGATTTCGTGCAGCAGAACGTATCGGCGCTCCTCGGCCGAGATACCCGGGAGTAGCGACTCCGG
Organism: uncultured Terriglobus sp.; assembly: GCA_937859825.1. Lineage (GTDB taxonomy): Bacteria > Acidobacteriota > Terriglobia > Terriglobales > Acidobacteriaceae > Terriglobus. The sequence continues at coordinate 641 of CALMAP010000006.1, forward strand.
AAGAAGAACGCGAGGCCGGAAGAAACCGGCAACGGCGGGCCGGGAAACCTCCGCCGACACGCAGAGCAAGGCAGATGTGCGGCGAAAGACCGGAAGTGCCTCGCCCATCGGCAAAGCGCGACGGCAGAGACCGCGCAGGCGAACCACCGCTGCTGCGAGCTGCACCGCACGTACTACGGACGCTGCAAGCCACATCCCTCCAAGACACATCGCCCAGCCTGGCTGCACATGGTGCGTCGCGGGTGTGCTCGCATGTGGAATCAGATGAAGTCCGATGAGCAGCAAAAACGTTACGCCCCACATGACGGAACGTACTGTTGCGGAGACTGCGGGCAGCAATCGGAGCGCAAGCGCAATGGTGCCGGTCAGCAATACGCCCTGAATGGCGACGTTCACCAGGGATCCTGCAAGCGACGCAACCATGGCGTTCATCGCTTTGTCCCCTTGCTGCTCGTCGTGGTGCCGTGCAGCTCTTCACTGTCAAGACCGGCATTCGCGATCAGGGCCTTCAACCGGCCGATCTCTTCCGGTGTGGTGTCGCGATCTTCCAGCAGGCTCAGCACAAGCTGCTCCCGCGAGTTGCCGAAGAAGCGGTGCAGTATGTGGCGCAACTCTGACCGGCTGGCCTCCTGCTCCTGAATGGATGGCGTGTACAGAAACGCGCGGCCCTGTTGCCGATGGGTCACATATCCTTTGCTCTCAAGGATGCGTACCGTCGTCAGAACCGAGGTATATGCAAGCTCCTCATCGATTCCAGCAACAACGTCTGCAACGGAGCACTCGCCACGTCGCCAGAGAACCTTCATAATCCGGAGCTCGGCAACAGTAAGCGTGATGGATGGCTTGGGCGGCATCTGCTGCTGAGACGACAGAACTAATTCTTTCGTTAGCAGAGTGTTTCAGAGAAAAGGGCCAGGCGTGAGAGGCGGGGGAGTGCCATCGGCAGCAGGTAGAACCGATTCTGCTGTATGCTTCCTCTGCCCACGAAAACGCTTACACAACAGGAGCAAACGGTGTCTTCCAGTCTGAATCGCCGCACTTTTCTCTCAGCCGTAACCCTCACAGCAGTCGCAACTGCAATGCGAGGAAGCCAGCTCGTCTCACAGGCTACGCGCGGTGCCGACGCCAGCATCGATGTGCTCGCGCAGGAACCAATCGGCACCATCGCGCCAGAGGTGTACGGCCACTTCATCGAGCAGCTCGGCGGTGTAATCTACGACGGCGTGTGGGTGGGTGAAAGATCAAAGGTGCCGAACGAGCGCGGTGTGCGCAAGGCGTTTCTGGACATGATGCGCAGCATCAAGGCACCGGTACTGCGCTGGCCGGGCGGCTGCTTTGCAGATAGCTATGACTGGCGCGACGGCCTGGGTCCGCGGCGTCCGCAGCGCACCGCCTTCTGGTCGCAGGAAGATAGCAACCAGTACGGAACGCATGAGTTCATGGCTACCTGCAAGGCCATCGGCTGCGAACCCTATCTCGCGGCGAATGTGCGTTCCCTGCCGGCAAAGGACTTTTACCAGTGGTTCGAATACTGCAACGCGCCAGCGGGTATCGGTAACGACCTTGCCAGTCAACGGGAGAAGAATGGTTCGCGCGCGCCATTCCACGTGAAGTTCTGGGGAGTAGGAAACGAGAGCTGGGGCTGCGGCGGCGACATGACGCCGGAGGAGTACGCCCACGCCTACCGGCAGTACTCCGCCTGGCTGCCTCGCTATGAAGGCCAAAACGTGCACCTGGTGGGCGTGGGGCCAAACGGCTATGACCTGGACTGGACGCGTCGCCTCTTTCCCGCGCTGAATGGTCACTTGCCCTGGGGACTCTCCACCCACTACTACGTATCCGGCGACGCAAAACAGTTTGCCGCGGGCGATGCGGTGAACTTCACGAACGACGAGTACTACGACCTGCTTGCGCGCGCCACAACCATGGAGCGCATCCTGCGCGATCACTGGCTGCAGATGCAGGCCAGCGACCCGGCCCACAAAACTCGTTTCGTTGTCGACGAGTGGGGATCGTGGTTCGGCCCGAGCACCCGGCTTTCGCCGAAGTACAACCTGTCGCAGATGCCCACCATGCGGGACGCTCTCCTGAGCGGCCTGACCCTTGATATTTTCCATCGTCACGCAGACAAGGTCGCGATGGCCTGCGTGGCCCAGACGGTGAACTGCCTGCACTCGCTGCTGCTTGCCTCAGAGGACAAGGCTGTGACCACGCCGGTCTATGAGGTCTTCAAGATGTACATGCAACACATGGGCGGTCAGTCTTTGCGTACAGAGTTCGTCTCGACCATGCTGACCAATCCGCTGGCGCAGCTTACGCCAGTGGGCGGTGCGAGCGCGACCGGCACCATTCCCCCGGAAACGCGCGTGTCCGCGCTTTCAGGCTCTGCCTCGCGCAGTGGCAACCGCATCACGCTCAGCGTGGTGAATACGCACATCTCCGCGCCGCAGACTGCGGAAGTACGCCTTCGTGGTGTTGGGGTATCGTCTGCCGAGGCGACGGTGCTGCATGTCGACGATGTGCATGCCCACAACACATTCGATCAGCCGAATGCTGTCCGCGCCCAGGCCACGCAGGTCAAGGCTGGCAACGGCGGCAGCTTCATGCACACCTTCCCACCTGCGTCGGTCACGGTGCTGTCGCTGACCGTGGCCTAATGATTCCTTGCAGGCAAGGGGAGCATCTGCTCCTGCTGGAACAGGTCGTACAGCTTGCGCGCGGGGGCGTCGAGCGATGTGTCCCGCGCGACGGCAACATTGTCCTGGATATGCCGGGTGTTCTTGGAAGAGAAGAGCAAAATGCTCGCCGGGTTCAACAGATACGAAGCCTTCAGCATCAGGCTCGCCAGCTTGCGAGCATCTGCTAGGTCCGCGCCCGTATTCTCTGACCACTTGCGGGACCATTCGGGGTCTGACTTGAGGGTGTCGGCCACCGAGTGGAAGTTCTGGCTCAATGCGCGGTGGTGGATGCGAAATGCGCCAATGTCTTCAGGCACGGGGTTCAGCACCGACCATTCGTACTGCGTGACCCTGCAATACAAAGGGTGTTTCGTAAGCAAATGCGGCACTTCGTTGCGATCGCTACCCACGCCGAAGATGCCGACCTTGCCCGAAGCAACGGCGTCTTCCATGTACCGCAGGAGCGGATCGTTGACCGCATTGCCGGGAAGATCGATGGAGTTCACGTCATGCAGCAGCCACACGTGGATGTGGTCCGTCTTCAGGAGCCGCAGACTGCTCTCAAGCGACTGGCGCGCCTGTTCCGCCGTAAAGATTGGGTTTGGCGTGCGCGGTGCAGGGGGCGTGTCGGCGGCCGGTGCAGGGCCAGCCGTCGCTTTCTGCAGGCGCTTCTTCAGACCGGGAAAACTTTGCAGCACGGGGCGCGCGATACGGCGCACCGTGTCGCGCAACGCATTGCGCGGTTCCGCGGGGATGCCGAACTTCGTCGTGATCGTGACGGCACCTGCGTGATGTTTCATAAAATCGCCGAGGCATGCTTCCGCTTCGCCGTAGCCATACATGGGAGCCGTGTCGAAGTGGCGAATGCCCGCGTCGAATGCGCTCTCCAGCAGTGCAAGCGACTGTGTGTAATTCAGGATGCCCATGATGCTGGATGAGCCGAAGCCCAGGCGCGTGGTGGTGGGCCCAGCGGGTCCGATCGTTACGTTGTCCATAGGCCGTCTCCGCTGGCTCTTGTCTATTGTGTTGCCAGATGATCTGCAAGGCGCACTGCCAGGGCAAGCACCGTGTGCGTGGGATTGGAAAATCCCGAGCAGGGAAAGACCGCGCTGGAGCACACATAACCGTTCTCGATGCCGTGCAACTTCAGGTTGAGGTCCACTACGCCGTCCTGCGGAGAGGCCGCCATGCGCATGCCGCCCATGTGGTGGTAACCATCGCCGCATTTGTAGCGGAACTTCTCTGTCGCCAAATCCGGATCGGGAACGACATGAGCGATGTCTTTCAGTGCGTCCGTCGCAACGCCCACGCAGGTGCGAATTGAGTGCAGCTCCAGGTCTGAGATGTTCCATTCCAGCCGGGTGCGAAACATGCCAAGCTCGTCGCGTTCGCTGGAGAGTTGAATGGAACTCGTCGTCTCCGGCGGCTGCTCGCAGTGAATGCCGAGTTCAATGCGTGCATCCGGCGGAACATACGCCCGATGCTTCACGGTGTAAGCCCAGCTTTGCCGCGCCAGCAGGGGAGCGTTGCGCACGAAGAACGACAGGTCAGAGCCTGTAACTTCGCTGAATTTGCCGCGCAGCAGCTTCTTTGCCGTGGACTTCAGCTCCGCTTCCGCGTTGGCTGACTCCGTTTGAAAGAAGATCAGTGCCGCCACGTTCAGTGTGCCGTACTTCTCCTGCTCCGCGGGCGAGAGTCGGATCTTCGGATGGTACTTGTAGCCGCGGCTGAAGACATTTGCGAACGCATCCAGAAGGCGTTTGCGGTCCGTTACCTGCAGCGTTGCGGCCGAGGCAATCAGGTGGTCCTGAAAGTGTTTGCCCAGCAGGCCGCTCCGGTGCCACGGCATGCCGTTCAGCTCTGGTTGCAGAAAAAAACGGGAGCTCTCAATGCCGCCCATGCACCAGACGAACGAGTGTGCGGCGAAGGTGTGCGACTTGCCCGTCAGCGTCTTTGCGACGATGCCGCGTACGCGGCCGTCCTGCATCACGGGGGAGGCCGCATTCGCGTGCAGCCATACGTCGATGTGCGGATCGTCCCGCAGCGCGGCGCCATGCAGGCGGGCGAAGTTCGTCTCAGGGCACCAGCGCGAAAAGAACGTCTCAAAATTTGCAAAATGCGGAGAGGCCATGCCAATCTCCCTCCACACCGCGTCGTCGTCGAGCGTGGCCTGCCCCAGTCCTTCCAGGTCAATGGCGCGTGCGTAATAGGGCGTCAGCGCGTCTTTTGGCAGCGGCCAGCCACTGCCGCTGATCCAGGACCGGTGCTCAAAATCGATGGGATCAAGCTCGAGAATCTGGCCGCCCCACCGAGTCGTCGATCCGCCCAGCGAGCGGAAGCGGCCTTCATGAATGCCGTTGTGCCGCAGCCCTGAAACTTCGCTGCGGTAGGCGTCCTGCGATGCGTCTTCCACGTCCGGGCCGCCGCCCTCAAGCACCACGATGCGCTTGCCTGCGCGCGCCAGCTCCACGGCGAGAAGGATGCCGGCGGCACCGGCACCGATGATGCAAACGTCAGCCGGGGAAGTCTCGGCAGGTGTTTGCAGAAGCAGGTCGTTGATCAAGAGCTTTCCTCGGCGTGTGGTTCAGCAGGCGCTACGGGAATGGTAGTGCATCTGGCCTGCCGCGGCTCGCAGTGCCACGCGGCGCGGCGTTACCTGCGAAAGGTCAGATAGCCCCAGCGTTCAGGAACATGCATGTTCACCACGCCCTGCGGCGTCCACACCCAGTTCTCTTCGCGCGGACGTCCCGTGAGCCACTCAACGCGGCTGAAGTTCGCGCGCCACATGGTTCCGTCCACCGGCTTGCTTACCTGCTGACGCGAGTTGAAGGCGGTGAGCGGCATGGCAATCTCAACCGTCCAGCCTCGGTCGCGGTCTTCGGGATGATTGAGCGTGCCTTGCACAGCGACGGCGGTCTTCAGGCCCTCGGCCTCCCAAGAATTGTCGGATTTGCCGCCGAGCCCATACGGCTTGTTCAGGAACAGGTCCCAGCCCGTGTTCAGCGCGTTCATTTCAAACTCGTAATAGCTCTCCGTCTCCGGCAGAGGCTTCAGAAAAATCTCGAAATCGTTATCGTGAAAGATCACGGAGTCGTGCTCCGTCAGCTTGCCGTGCACGTCCGGCTCTTCTATGTCCGCTGCGATGTAAAGATACGTGTCGTCCCACAGCATCTTGGTGCGAGTGTGCAGCGGAGGACGCTTCGCAGCATCCCCCGTAATGTCGATAAAGTCGCTCGTCCACGACGCACGTCTCCACGCTGCGTCGTCCAGCTTGCCGTCGATGCGGACTGGCGTAGCAGTGTAATGGCAGTCGTAGGTAGCGGGGGCAGCAGCTGTGCCCTGCTGCGCAATAGCAGGAAGCAACGCAGAGAGAAGGAAAGCAGCAAACAGACCCAGCTTCATTCGTTACCGCCCATCTTTATCGCCCGAACGTGCCTCTTGCAATGCGAGTTCGTCTCCATTCTGAACAGGTACGCCGACGAGGGCAAATGCCATGACATCGTAAGATGACGGCAACGGCAGCGTAGCAGACGGGAACGGCAGGCCTCTTAGGTCTTCTGTCCTAAGCAAACGCTCTATATGCATGTTTGAATACACCATCCAGCACGAAGAGAGCGTTTGATGGCAACTGTTGTTTTGCGTTCCGATCCACGTTTTCCGATTGCGTCGCGCACCCGCAACGCGCGCTTTCCTGCAGAGGATTCGCAGCGTGTCGGGCGCGTGCTCTTCTGCACCGACACCGAAGATGTAGAGCGGTCGCTGCAGCAGGTAATTGACGCGGGATTGCGGCCCACGGTGCGCTCCTCCGGGCACTGCTATGAAGACTTCATTGTCAACAACCCCAACGGCGCCATTCTGGACGTAAGCAGTTTGAACCAGGTGCGGACCGCGCCGGGCGGCGGCAAGCCCTACTCCATTGGCACCGGAACCCAGTTGGGCCGGGCTTACGAAGACCTGTTCAAGCTGGGCAATGTCACCATTCCGGGAGGTACCTGCTACACCGTGACCGCTGGCGGCCACGTCTCCGGCGGCGGTTATGGCACGCTCGCGCGCATGTATGGCCTCACCGTCGATTGGCTCACCGCGGTGGACATTGTGACGGTCGACAGCAAGGGTAAAGCTGTGGCGCGGCATGTGGACAAAGCCAGCGATCCAGACCTGTTTCGTGCGCTGCGTGGCGGGCAGGGATCGAACTTCGGCATCCTCACGCGATTTCACTTCGCCGAACTGCCGCCCATGCCGGAAGAGACGGTACACGCGGGCATCAGTTGGGATTGGAACGACATGAGCGAAGACAAGTTCGTGAAGATCCTGATGACCTATGGCGCGTGGATGGAGGCGAACAGCCCGAAGAAGGAGACGTGGGGCCTGTTCAGCGGTCTCTACATCACGCACAAGAGCACGGGCCGCCTCAGCGTGCGCGGGGAACTGACCACAGCGCACGGCAAAGTCACCGATCTGGGCCCCCTGTATGACCTGTTGAACAGCTTTGCGCCGTGCCGGCCCGCATCGGAGAAACCGAACGTCGAAAAGCCAGTTGTCGATACGAACATCCAGAACACGCGCCTGCTGCCGCAGCGAACGCCTCCGCCGCCGGACAACGGCCTTTGTTATGGCGAACGCCCGGTGCAGCGCATGTCATGGCTGGAATCGACCGTAGGCAACCAGGGCGGTAGCGGCCTCAACTTTGAAGACAGGAACCGCGCCAAGTACAAGTCCTGCTACATGAAAAAGAACTTCACGGAGGAAGAGGCGCGCATCTACTACCGCCTTTTCACCGGGGACACCACGCGCGGCTTGCTGGCCGCAGTGGACTCTTATGGCGGCGCGGTGAACAGTCCTGAGCGCGTACACGATACTGCGATCCCGCAGCGCTCTTCGGTCATGAAGCTGCAGTACCAGAGCTACTGGAAGAACGCATCGGAAGACGAATACCGCCTGACCGGCGCGCGCGAAACCTATCGCGAGGTCTACTCGAACAGTGCCGTGCCTGACAAGTACAAGGGTACGCCTTGGCACAGCGATCAATACGAGGGCTGCTACATCAACTATCCCGATGCGGACATGCTGGCGTATCCCTTTTGGCCGCAGCTTTACTACGGCAACGGCGACCTCTATCCATTCCTGCAGAAGGTCAAGCGCACTTACGATCCGCATAACATCTTCCATCACGCGATGGCGGTGCAGGCATGAGCACAACAAGGGAACTCACGCGGCGAAAGTTTCTGCAGAGCGCGTCTGCAGTGGCAGCGGCGCAGACATTCGGACAAGCGCTGCATGCGCTTACCCCGCGGCATGAATTCGGTGCTCGATCGGCGTGGGTCGCAGGGCGCGAAGGTGTCCACTGCCTGCATGCAACGCCGGATGGATGGCAGCAGGCTGCCTTCGTTGCATGTGAAGCGCCGGCCGCGCTTGCGTTGCATCCGGCAGGAAAGCTGCTCTACGTTGCGCATGCGACTGATACTTTCCAACATTTGCCCACAGGGTCGGTGAGCTGTTACCGGATCGCCCCGGATGGAGGCTTGTTGCCCATGCAGCGGCAGGGACTTTCACTCGCGTGTACGGAGCCGGAGGCGCTTGCCATTTCGGCCGATGCTTCGCTCCTTGTGGTGGCGAGCAGGCAAACGGGCGTTCTGAATGTGTTGCCGTTGGATTCACGTGGTGCTATCGATGCAGTTACGGCGGCACGCAAGGAAATGGCTTGGATCAACGGGAAGGACGAGCCTCTGCACATGCGCTTTACCGAAAATAAAATGGTGGTAATCAGCCGAGGCGAAAGCAATGCTCTGTACCACTGCAAAGTGGACGGGCTCACACTGGTGTCGCGGGATGTTGCTGCCGTATCGTTCGCCCAGAACGCCCTACCCTCCGGCTTGCCGGAGGTGCTAAGCGAACTGGCCCTTGCGAGTGAGCGCAATCGTACCGTCTGGGCCTGATTCTCTCGGCACTGTCTTTTCAACAGAAACGGTTCTTGCAGCCGGAGCGGAGAAATCCGCGTGTCGTTTTGGGGCCCGTGGCACTCAAAGCAAACAACAGGTTTCTCCACCTCGTAACGATAGAGCCGCCGCTCCGGTCGGAAGGATAGCTTTGGAACAGACACATCTCTGATTGACGGTGCATCGTCTTTACAGATGCGCCGTCGTCATCAGTTTCAAAATCGCCTCCAGCATCGATCCTGTCAGCACGGTATTGGGTGGTAACAGCGCGTTTGGAGGTCCAAGAGGAACGTTCCCGAGCGTGGCACGTTCCACCACCGGCGCGCCGTTCAGCAGAATGCAGGGTGCCTGTGCGCCGATGTTGCCGAGGAAACCGATGGCAAGGCTAAGAGATCCGCGCTGCAGCGTCGCGGGCAGCAGCAGGGCGCGCGTGCCATCCGCGCTCCACACCGCGCCAAGGTTTTGAACTCTGCCCGTCACCTCGATCAATCCGGCAAGGCTCCAGATGCGCTGCCAGGGCAGCGGCTCCGGGCTTTCGAGCAGGATGGCCGTGGTGAATCCAGCTGGGTTCAGGAACAGACTGATCTCCGTGTCCGGTACACGCACCGGTGGCTGACCCGTCTTCCACTCGGGATGGCCGAACGCCTCGACCAGTCCATCGAAGAGCGTAATGCTGGCGGCGGAGAAGACCTTCCACGCCGCAATGGCTGCTGCACGTTTTGCAACCAGAGCCTGATTTCCCGCAGGCGCGGGTGCTTTGGTTGCCACGATGCGGTCCGCGATGGGATTGAAGATGGAAACGACGGTATTCAGTTGTTTGAGCGCGTCCAGGTAGCTTTCCAACGCAGTCTTGTAGGTCGCCAACACGGGCGAAGTGCCAAGCCACTTCACCGGCTCGGTGGTGCTGGTGTAGTTGCGCACCGGTGTTGCGGCCGCCGCGCCGTTTAGCTGGGCAGTCGCGTTCGCCACCTGAGCGGTAAACGTGCTGTAGCGCGAGGTGGTGAACTCGATGCGTTTTAACGTGGTGAGTTGGTCTTCAAACTGGATGTAGTCTTTTAAGGCTGCAAGCGCGGCGATCGGATCAGCCGCGGTGCCGATCGCACCCAGGCTTCCCTTTGAGCCTGCAAGGGAAGCCAATGAGATGCGAGTGCGATCCGCCGGGCCGGCGACCACGTCCAGCGTGTACCGCGTTGAAGGGTACAGCGGACGAAACCACAGTTCCTTGAACTGCTTTGCCGCGGCGACCTGCTGCAGCTGCTTGAGAATGATTTCGATTCCGCCGCCACCGGCAAGCCCCCCACTCAGATCGCCGGAGATGCCGCCAGTCACGACCTTCCCTGCGATGCCGCCGGTATCGCCTTGCAGATGGATGCGCGTGGCGTCGATCTGCCCCGTGGCCTCGATTTCCCGCGTGGCGCTCCCATCAGTCTTCAGCTTCTGGCTGGCAACTTCCGTCTCGCCGGGCTGTAGCGCGGCTGCGACGGCTGCAGGATCCAGGTTGCGCAGTGCGTTGCTCACGTCGATACCTTGTGTCGCCTGTCCTAGGCCACCGATGACCGGTCTCAGCAGGGAGGGAGCCTGGGCGTTCTTCGGGATATCCGGCGTGGACACTGTGGCGACAACCGCACTTTGCGCCGGGACCGAGGGCACGTGGATCGCCGTGTTCAACAGCAGAGTCCGGTGGTGGTTCCGGTCGACGCAGCGGAAGTGCAGGGAGGTAGCCGCACTTCCCGCAGAAAACGCCGTGTAGAGCTGGTTCACGTAGCTTTCGACGAACTCCACGCCCAGGTCGTAGCCGTAGTAAGCAGGCGCATCGTCGCCCAGCGGCCACGACCATTGCGTGTAGGTGGTCAGGTCCTGCAGCGCACCCGACTGCGGTGAGACAGACGCGGGCTGCTGCTCAGGTCCGCAGTTCACGGCCATGTTCGGAAAGGGCGGCGGCAGGGCCGGGTGGAACTCCGGAATCGGCAGTGATTTGCCGAAGGCGCTGACCGCCGCATGGGTGCCTGGTCCTGCCGCGGTCTGGAAGTAGGTGTACTCAATGACGCGGTCGCCCTGCGGCACGCTTTGGAAATCCGTGGTGCCGCCGCGTCTTGCCTGAATGCGGGTCACCGTCCGCAGCGCATAGAGCGCTCCGGGTTTGGGCAGGATGGCCACCGGGGTAAGCGGCAGATTATTCGACGCAGGCACGATGCCGTAGGGGAAGAGCCGCAGCCGTGTCATGGGGCCACTGGTGTTTCCGGAACTGTCCTGCAGCCACACGCCCGCAAGCGCGGTATCGCCCGTGGATGGATTGGCGTTTGCGCCCTGCGTGGTGCAGACCGGCTGCCAGCTCGTGGTGCCGGGCACCCACACCATCAGCGCCACCTCAAGCAGCGAGTGCCGGATCGCAAGCGTGACCACCGGTGGGTTGGGGTTGATGTTGGACATGTCGTCCGTCGGCATGGGAATCGCCGGGGGCAGGCCCGGCGTGTCCTGCGGCGGGAACGAGGCGAACGGCTGTGCTCCGAAGAGGAGCGAGCTGCCGGTGGCGTCTTCCGTGGGGTGGGCGAAGGTCAGAACGAACTGGCTGTCCAGCGGCAGCATCGGGGCGGCCTGCACGGTGCTGTTGCCGTTTGGATTCAGGCCGGGCGTGGGTACTGCCTGGCCCAGCCGCACCAGTGTCGTGTTCAGATCGGCACCTGAGAGGCCAAGAATGCCGGGACGACTCCGGTCGTAGCTCAGGGTGCTATCGGCGATGACATAGTCCGCGTCAATAGGCGAGTCGCCATGCCGCAGCAGAGTGTAGTGGTCGCTCGCTGGCTTGCCGGTGGCGTCGCCGTGGCACTCCAGCGTTGCCTTCACCGTATTCAGTGCGAGCGGAGGCGGCGGCAACGTGCCGTCATCACCGCCCCAGGTAAGGGAGATGGTTGCACCCACGTTGGGCAGCGGCCACGGCAGATCCAGTTCCACGCTCAGTTCGCCGTGGATGTAGAACGGGTTGGGTGCGCAGCCTTCCAGCAGAGCGTCCGCGGTGATACCAACGCCGATGCCGAAGGCCTTCAGCTTGATGCTGCCGTGCAGCTCAATGCCCCCGGCAAGCTGCAGGGGAGACCACTGGATCGCCGCCAGGGTTGCCATGTATGCATCCACGCTGGCGGAGAGCGGGCCGAACTTCCACGAATTGCGATAGCCGATCCACGCGCCGGTGATCAGGCCGCTGTCGCTGATGACGAAGTAGCTGTCCGCTTCGAAAAGGTCGAAGATGCGCGCCTTGATGCGCTGGTCCTTCGGCGGCTTGCCAAGGGCAAAGTACCACTGCTTCGAGGGTGCGTCCACATGCAGCGCTGCGGTGCCCTCAATGTCCAGCACAAGCGGGATCTTGTACTTCGCTTCGATCATCAGATCGAAGGTGCCGGCGTTGCCGTCCAGCGTGGCCATCGCCTCGAAGTTGGCTTCCTGCTGCGCGCCGCCAATGCGCTTGCTGAGGATGTTGGCCTTGCCCACAAGGGAAATCACAGGGCCGGGCAGCATCACCACCAGCATCACCGCGGCAGACACGGTGAAGCCGTCGTCCGCCTCCGTGCCGATGGTTGCGCCCGCGCCGAGAGCGAAGGCTCCGGGCTTCGGCGCCATCCACTTCTGCACCGCCGTGGCGGAGTAGGCGGGGTCCGCCTTGTACCAGTCCCACCAGCTTTGTCCTGCGGCGGGCTGCGGCTGCAGGCCTGTTGCGACGAGGCCCTGCAGGCCAAAAAGTGCAACGTCCGCAAAGATGGGAATGCCCGCGGGCAGTTCTACATCGATGTCCAGAAAGAAAACCGAAGCGCCGCCAAAGGTGCCCGCGATAAAGCTCGCGTCTGCTTCCGGGCCACCCGCGGCGGAGACGACAACTTTCACCTGGCCTGCGAAGACGTTCACGTCTTTGGGGCCGCTCGGCGGACCGGGAATCTGGCCGTAGATGGTCGGATTCAAGCCATGCGCGGCGAGGTCCTCCGGCTTGGTTGCCTTTACGTGAATGAAGTCGATCTCGCCGTCAATGCTCAGCACATCGGGTATCGCGAAGGAAATTCCCACGCTGTCCAGCGAGACCGCGCCGGTGGAGAGATTGATCCGCAGGCCGCGCGCGGTGCCGCCAAGTGACAGGCCTTCTACGAGACGGACTTCACCGTTGAAGCCGATCCAACGGTCGCCGTTGCTCTCATTGCCGAAGCCCAGCTTCTCCAGCCCCACGTGGAAGCCGAAGAAGTCCAGCGCGGTGTGGCTGGGCAGATCGATCCAGCCGCCCTTCAGTGAGACCTGACCCTTGCTCGTAATGCCGAGGTTCTGGAACTCGATCTTCGGGAACGACAGGCCAGAGGTTTCGAGCACGAGATTGCCCGAGATGAGTAGCGTCCACACGCCGTCCGCCGACTTGTCGACTTCCAGGGAAGACACCTGCAGCTCCACGCTGCCGAGGCCGCCGGGCAGGTTGTACTGCAACTGGATCAGACCCTCCGGCGTGGAAGGCTGCTGCGTCTCATTTGCGGCAAGCGAGACGACCAGGCTGCCATCGGCGCGCGTGGAAAGCTCGACATCTACCGTCTTGGCATGGCCCTGGTCATCCGTGAAGAAAGGCAGTGTGAGGCTCGCGGCAACATTGCTCGCCACCAGCGCGGAGCGAGACATGGTCAGGTCGAAGGTGCGAAGCGAACAGGCAAAGCCGTCCAACAGCGTTGCGCTTAAAGGATGTTGCGCCAGGCCATCGATGTAGACGTGACCGGAAAGGCCGCCATCCAGCGAGAGATCGTCAAAGTGGACGGTCTGTTGTCCAGCAAGCGCAAAGCCGAGGTCGAGACCGGAGCTGTCTTTGGCGATGGTGAGCTTGCCGGGTCCGAAAGCTGCGTCCGCGGCAGCCTGCGCGGCTTTCAGGCCGGCAGAGACCAGCAGCGAGGTTGGAATGAGCGTCGACATAGGAGCGGCCTCGCGAAACGGTGATTAGTGCGGGAACAGGTCCGCAATCTTCTTTAAAAGCTGTGCCAGCGCGGCCAGTTCATTCGCCGCCTTCTTCGCGTCTCCCCCGCACGCCGTGAGCAGATCGGTCAGCTTGGCGAAGAGCGCGCTGCCCTGGTTCAACGTTGCCGTGGCTCCGCCTGGCGCAAGCGTCTGCGCCAAGCTCAACGCCTGCTGCACTCCCGCAAGCGTGCTCTGGATGGAAGCACCCTGTGCCGCCACGGTACCAAGCGCGGTGGCCAGCTTGTTCAGCACGTCCACTGAGGCGAGCACACCGGTGTTGATGCTTTTGCTCACGCTCGTCAGGTCCCCGGACGCGGTGAACAGCGTTTGTAGCAGCGTGTTGGTGACGCCGTATGCGGTGTTGGTGGAAGCGCTGCCGCCCTGCCACAGCGTTGGGGTCTGCGTGCTGGAGTCGCCCAGCGCAGGCTGCGGCGCCACCAGCAGGTTCAGCGCGGAGATTACATCGACAATCGGGTCCGACATGGTGAAGGGTCCTTTCTTACAGCCAGGGTTCGTGCGGTATCAGGCGGGCAGCATCTGCCCTAAAAAGACACGCGACGGCGCGGAGCGGTTTCCGGCGATGTCGATCGCGACCACGGCGTAGTAGGCCGGCGCGGAGGAGAGCGGGGGAGCGGCTGGTACCGCGTTGGGGTCGGCGGCCGTGTTCGCCGGCGTGAGCCCGTCGACAAACCCGGCACGACGCACCGGCACCGCTCCCAGAACCCGCGGCACGCCGTTCCAGGTGCCCACCACGACCACGGGAACGCCACGCCCCAGGCCGATGCGCAGGCCTGTGAGCCGCGCCTGCGTCGGTGTGTCCGCGACGATCTTCGGCCCGTCGCTCGCGGCGGATTGCACCCAATAGTTGAACGCGATTTGGTTGTTCCCGCGCGTGGCATCGTAGTCAGAAAGCCGGTAGACGCCCGTGATGCTGGTGGGCGCGGGGCCTGTAGGCAGAACGACCTCGCCCATGGTGCTGAAGGCGTAGTCACGGGCGCACAGCCTTGGGTCGAGCACCACGCCGATCAGCCGCGCATCCACGTTGCCGCCGGTGCCCTGCACAAATTCGGTGGGCGGCCACGACTTCACGTTCTGTTTGAAGGTCGGCAGCGCGTTCAACGCCGCGGGATGCTTCGGGTCGGAACCGAAATAGCGAAGGTCAGCCAGTGCGGCTTCGGTGGCGGCGCGATAGACAAGGTAGGCGGCCACGTCCGGGTTTGCATCCAGCGACCATGCGATCACCACCGCTCGCGGTGCGGACTGAACCTTGTACAGCACCGGCGCGCGTGGCGGCGTGACTGGCCGCGTGTAGTAGGGACCGACTGACGCGGTAAACGCGCTCGAGGAACCCGCCACGTTGAGCGCTGCCAACTGGTACAGATTGCGGGTGTAGCCCGTGCCGTCGACGCTGTCGCTCACGGGTGTGTCCGGCGGCAGCGGCTGAGGGTTCAGGCGCGCATACGCCGCGCTGTTCCCGTCCAGATTGCCGAGCGCGCGCAGTTCGTCATCGAGTAGGCCGCCGTAGAAATGCTCGGCAAACGCGCGTTGACCGGCACCTGTGTTCAACAGGCTTGCCGCAGTCTCACTGGTGCCGTGCTGCTTGTTGTACGCAGCCAGCCATGTGCCGAGGGAACCGAGCCACGCCGCAAGATTGGGCCGCTGCGCCCCGTTCTCAAGCACCTGCGGCTGCGGGTCGGCGATGTTGTTCGCGGCGGCACGGCGACGCATGTCCACGTTTACCAACGCCTGCACTGCAGCGCGGCGCAGAACGAAGCCGGTCACGCCCGGGCCCGGGCTGGTGGTGAAGGGCAGCACCTTCGACGCGGTGCCCGTCAGGTCGGCTGGGTCGTAGTACACGTGGTTGACCTGGATAGGCGGCAGTGGTGGAAGCGCAGGCTGCAGCCGTTGTGGTCCGCTGAACGTGAGCACGGCGGAGCGTGGCTGTGGCCGGTTCGGCTGCTTGCCATTCGGATCGACGATCTGCTCATTCGGCACAAAGGGCAGAGCCGTTGAACCAACGATGCTGACCTGCCCGCTCGCGGTCTTCTTGTTTGCCGGAATGTTGAGCGGTACAGCGATCTTGAGC
>CALMAP010000007.1:0-953 GCA_937859825.1 uncultured Terriglobus sp.
CTTCTAATCCAGATGCGGTCCGTATCGCACGGACCGCAGCCAAGAGACCACCATGCCGCGCACGCTGGACGACATCGACGACGATCTGAATCTTCCGCAGCGCGGCCGACGTCCCGATCCGCGCGAGGATCTTGCGCGGGAGATGTCCCACGATGCCGACCGGGAGTTTACCCTCAGCACCGGGACCGTGCTAGTGCTGTTCTTCACACTTGCATTGATATGCGCGGTGTTCTTCGGCTTCGGCTACAGCATGGGCCGCAAGTCCGTGAAGCCAGTGGAGACCGCGAACGTAGCTGTGCCCGATACTGCCACACCGAGTGACGAAACGGCAGCCAAACCTTCCGCCGCGACACCCTCTGCGCCGATTCCCAGCTATCAGGCCGATCCAGCGTCCGCAGGCCATGCCGCAGCCCCGCCCAAGGTTACGACCAGCGCGGACGGCACCCGTGTGACCATCGCGACCGTGCCTCCGCCAACGAAGCCTGCGCAGAACACCGCCAGTACTGGCAGCGCCAGCCCAGCAGCGAAAACTCTGCCGGTGACGCCTGCACCCGCCGTGTCGCAGGCGACTCCGCAGCTTGCCGCGAGCGGCGACCCTGCCGCAGTTTACGTGCAGATCGCCGCCGTGAGCCACCAGGAAGACGCCAACGTGTTGCTCTCCGCCTTAAAGCGCCGGGGCTACAGCGTCTTTACGCGCCCCAATCCCGGAGATAAGCTGATCCACGTGCAGGTGGGACCTTACAGCGGGAAGAAAGATGCCGAGGTTATGCGCCAGCGTCTGTTGGGCGACGGCTACAACGCAATCCTGAAGTAACTCTGCCCGAAGAGCGGCCACAACGTTCACTCTTCAGTTCCGTTCAGTCGGGAGCGGATGCATCGCCTCTGGCAGCGCCGACAGGATGGCGGCACGTACGGCATTCAGCAGTTCCCCACGACCGCCCTCAAGCAGGTTG
>CALMAP010000007.1:963-9899 GCA_937859825.1 uncultured Terriglobus sp.
GATGTGCACCGTGCCAGGCTTTACCGCAGCGCTTCCCTTCTGCATCATGCGTTCGGTTCCGTGGATCGCTACGGGAACGATCGGTGTTCCCGTGGACTGCGCGAGGTGGAACGGACCGCGCTTGAAGGGCAGAAGCCGCCCCGTTCGGGATCGCGTTCCCTCAATAAAAACCAGCAGCGAGAGCCCACTCTCCAGCGCGGCGGTGGCGGCCCTGGCGCTCTGCATTGCGCTCGCTCTGTTACCGTCGCGCTCCACCGGAACGAACTTGCCCATGCGCATCGCCGGGCCGAGCACCGGTATCCTCATCAGCGAGCTTTTCAGCATCACTGACGGTGTTCCCGGCAGCATGGGGATCAGCGCCGGCGGATCCAGATTACTTACATGGTTGGCCATGTAAATACACGGACGGTCGACTGGAATATTCTCGCGCCCCTGCACATCGAAGCGTATTCCCGCAGCACGCATGCCAAGGTGGGCGATACGCTGGCCTGCACGGTACATCCAGCGGACATTGCGCGTAAGCAGCGTGAGCGGCATGCCGATCAAACCGGCAGGCACGCCGAGCACGATAAATACCGCAATCATGCGGAGCGTTGCAAACATGGTTTAGCTCGCGACCGACGAAGCGTGCTGCTGCTCGAGAGCACGCGGGAGTTTTATGTAAATGTCGCCGAAGCCGCCATTCGAGAGGATCGCGACCACATCTCCCTCTCGCAGCGTGGGTGCGAGTGTCGCGGTGATAACATCCGCATCGGCCAGCAGTTGCGCGGGGGTGCCCCGCTGATTCAGCGCGGCCACCACATGCTGCGGCTCCAGCCGCTCCTCCGTGGGAATGCTCTCCTGCTTGAAGACATTCGCAATCACGACCTCATTCGCCGAGGAAAGGCTTTCGATCAGTTCCTGCTCAAAGACATTGCGCCGCAGCGTATTCGAGCGGGGCTCCAGCACGGCAACCAGCCTGCGGCCCGGGTAGGCGGAGCGCAGTGCGCGCAGCGTTTCGCGGATGGCCGTGGGGTGGTGCGCGAAGTCGTCGATTACCGTGATGCCTTGTACTTCAGCCCGCACCTCGAGTCGGCGCTTCACGGAACGGAAGGTGCGCAGGGCCTCCGCAATGAAGGCTGCGCCGACACCCTGCCCTGCGGCGAGAGCGGCGGCGGCGGTGGCGTTCAGCGCGTTGTGCTCGCCGGCCATCGGCAGTTCAAGGTCGGCAAAGTGCTGGCCCTGGCGAAGCAGCGTCCAGTGCGAGGTGCTGCCGGGCTGGAAGTTGACGACCTGCCAATGCGAACTTGGCTCGAAGCCATAGCGCTCCACTGGGCAGAAGGCGCGGGAAACGCACTCGGTCACATTCGCACTACGGTCGAAGGCAACGATGCGGCCGCGGCGCGGCAGCAGGTTCACCAGCCGTTTGAACGCCGTCTTCACCTGTTCCAGGTCCGCGTAAATGTCCGCGTGGTCGAACTCGACGTGCGTGAGAATCAGCGCGTCCGGGAAGTAGTGCAGGAACTTGGGGCCCTTGTCAAAGAAGGCGGTGTCGTACTCGTCGCCCTCCAGGATGAATGGGCGTGTGTTGGGCTGCACACGATAGCTTGTGCCGAAGTTCTCCGCAACGCCGCCCACGAGAAAGCTCGGCGCAAGCTCAGGGTTGTTGCGGGAAGCCACTTCGTAGATCCAGCTCAACATGCTGGTGGTCGTCGTTTTGCCGTGCGTTCCGGAGACGACCAGCGGCTCGCGCGCGCGTAGAAACTCATCGTGGATCATTGCGGCCATGGAGCAGAAAGGAATGCGGCGGTCCAGCACCGCCTCAAGCTCAGGATTGCCGCGGGAGATGGCGTTACCGACGACAACCAGGCCGGGTGCGGATGCAAGGTGCGCCTCGTTGTAAGGCTGCATCAACGGGATGCCCATGGCCGCAAGCTGATCGCTCATCGGCGGGTAGGCGCCCGCGTCGGAACCGGTGATGCGATGCCCCTGCGCCTGCAGCATGCCTGCAAGCGAAGCCATCGCGGTGCCGCAGATGCCGATCAGGTGAATATGGCGGGGCTTTGGGTCGGTGTACGGCATCGCTTCAGTTTAGAGCCTTCCTGAGAAGGCACTCACCTTCCCAACCAATCTGTCATTTCGACTGAGGCGATGGCTCGATCGTCGCGCAGTGGGAACCTGCATCGTTCCTTGAGGGCCAAGGCTGCTTAGTGAAGCATGCAGGTTTCTCCTCTTCAGCCGCAAAAGCGCGGCTTCCGGTCGAAATGGCAAGGCTGCGGAGAGACCTACGAAGAGACGGCACCCTCTCGGAAGGTCAGCACTGGTCCGGCCCCGCAATCCAGTTCCGCCTCAACATACAGTGGCAGCGTCACATTCGGCGAGTTCACATGCCCGCTCCGCAGGCCGATGGCAATTGGTCCGGCAAAGTCACGCAGGTTGTGCAACAGCGCGGCTTCCAGTAACGCGTTTTCTTTAGCCCTCGCATCAGGTTCCACTTCGTGCAGGCACTGCTCCATGTCCCCGAAAACAATTGCTTCCACCCGGTCGAGTATGCCCGCGTAGCGCAGGTGCAGCATCATGCGGTCCCACTGGTAGGGGTGCGTTCCGACCTCTTCCACGAACAGGATCGAATTGCCCTCCGGTGCGCGGAGCGACCACGGCGTACCAAGCGATTCCACCAGCAGCGCGAGGCAACCGCCGAAAAGCGTGCCCTGCACTTTCTGCCTGCTCTTTCCAGGATGAAGAATGCGAAGACCATCCTCTGCGCTGAACGACCACGCTGCCGTTTGCGTGAGCGCGCTGTTCCAGCTTGCGAGATCGACCCCGTCCGCGAGCGTGTCTCCTCGGGCAAAATCGGGCGAGACCATTGGCGCGTAGAAAGTGTGCAGGCCGCAGTTCTGCGCGAACCACAGGTGCAGCGTGGTGTGGTCGCTGAAGCCGAGAAACGGCTTGGGGTTTGTTCGCACAAGCTCTGCATCCAAGTGCGGCAGCAGCTCCGCCGTGCCCCAACCGCCACGCGTGCACAGCACCGCGTCGATGTCCGGATCGCGAAAAGCATCATGCAGGTCGGCGACGCGCGCGGCAACGTCACCCGCGTAGTAGATCGGCCCGATCGCCAGGGCCGACGGGAACAGCACCGGCGCGTAGCCGAGCGACGCAAGCCGCTCCATGCCCTTGCGGACAAGGGGCTCCTTCGGCGTGCTGGCAGGCGAAACGATGGCGATACGCGCGCCGGGCCGTAGCGCGGGGGGCTTGATCACGCTGAAACGTCCTTCGCCTTTCCGATGCACACGATTTCCGCAGGCCCGGTCAGCAGCATCACCGCATCGTCCGCAGGCCAATCGACCATTTGCGCTCCGCCAAGGGATGATGCCGTGAGCGACCTTTCGCAGCCGCGCAGCGCGATTGCCGCGGCGGACGAGGCGCACGTTCCCGTTCCCGACGACTGGGTCGGCCCCACACCTCGCTCGTAGATGCGGAACTCAATCTCCGTCTCGCTCAGAACGCGGACGAACTCGACGTTCGTCTGCTTCGGAAAATCGGTATGCGTGCAGATGTACGCACCGATCGCTTCCCAAGGATGCGCCGCGACACGGAAGTCCGGATCGTTCGTGAAGATGACGAAGTGCGGATTGCCGACATCCACTACGGCACCTTCGACGGCGCCGATGCCTTCGATATTTACGGAGCAGGTCCGGACCGAGGGCACGCCCATCCCGGTCCGAATCAGGAAGTGCTCTTCGGCGCATTCGACGATCTCACAGGTGCGGTCACCGCCGTGGGTTCCCAGCTGGACCGTCTTCAGGCCCTCGTTGTAGGCGAGCCACGCCGCCACACAGCGAGTGCCGTTCCCGCTCAGCTCGGCCTCGCTACCATCCGCGTTAAACAGACGCAGAAAGAAGGAGCCGTCAGCACGCCGCTCCAGAAACTCGATGCCGTCCGCGCCGATGCCGAAGTGCCGCGAGCAGAGCGACTGGGCAAGCTGCACGTGCCGTCCGTGCGCCTCCGCCTCGTCTAGGATGAGGAAGTCGTTGCCGCAGGCGTGCGCCTTTACAAACGGAATCATGGTGTGGGTTCCTGAAAGATGTCGCTACGGTAGATGCGCGCGCAGGGCTGGCCGGTGTGACAGACGATCTCGATTTCCGTCAGCCCTTGCGGATGGGCCTTGACCGCCGCCGCAACCGGGTCGCGATCGAGAGCAATCACCAGGCTCGCGTGTCGCGCCGGGGCCTGCCGAGCCGCGTCGAAGCTCTGCGAATCGAGCGGGCTGATCAGCCGTTTGAGCGGGATGCCCGCGTCCTGCACCGCTCCGATGTGGTCTGTGGTGTCGATCATGATGGTGGCGTCCTGCGGTGCGCGCAGCAGTTCAGACGCGAGCGCCCGCTCAAACGGAATGCGGGTGCGCGAGTTGACCACGGCCTCGTCGAAGACGAGCGGCGGCCGGCCCACCCACACCGGCGGCGTCTTGTGAAAGACCGTCTGGATGAACGTGCCCACCGTCCCGAACATGATGAAGGTGTTCGCCACGATCAGCAGGAGCGCCGCCGGCAGGAGCGCATTCGCAAGGCGGGGTCGTGTGGTTCGCAGCTTTGCCGCAACCGCCGCGACGGCCACGGTGCCGCAAACCGCAAAGGCGGGCAGCAGCTCCATACCGTAGCGCGAGTTGTACCAGGCGTTCGGGTAAAGCTGTGGGATAAAGATCGGCACCGACCCCCACGCGATGGAGTACATGTAGAACGGCAGCGGCACCCACAAGAGCAGCGCGATCCGTCTCGTCTTCTGCTTTGTGAGCAGCCATGCCCCCCCGAGAGACCCGGCTAAGAGAACAAAGCCGGACTCCCAGAACGCCGCATCCAGTTGCGCCGCGCGCGTGTAATACATAAAGGCGTAGAGCGGGTTGTGCCAGCCGTGATAGCGGCCAGCGCTGGGCGGCGAAGTCTTCTTTTCAATCGCCGAAGCCGAGTATGGGCCGCGAAGGAAGTCCAGCCAGTCGCCCTCGTACTTCGCGTTGTAGGCGAACCAGAGCAGCGGTCCCGCCACGGTGATAGCCGTGCTGATTGCGAAGGCGTTCGTCGTTGCCTTGCGGGTCTCAGGTGCGCTGCGGTACCACGCGACCGCAAGCACCAGCCATGCCGCAGCGCCAACGATCCAGCCGTCGTAGCGCGTAAAGACCATCGCAAATGTGAGTAGGCTGGCCACGATCATGCGGGCACGCGCGGTATGCACCTTCGCGGTGGCAAGTGCCTCTGCTGCCTCCATCGTAATCACCGTGGACCACAGCAGAAGCGCCAGAAACAGCGGTTCCGTCATTGCCGTCGTCGCGAGGTAGAGCAGGTTCGGGTTGAGCGCGAGAAATGCAGTCGCGACAAAGGCCCAGTTGCCAGGCATCAGTCGCCGCGCCAGCCGGTAGCAGCCGAGATTCCCTGCGATAAAAGCCGCCAGCGAAGGCATCGCACCGGCAAAGCCGTTCTGCCACCAATCCATGCGCTGCACGAAGGGCAGCATTAGCAGGTGCGGCAGCGGCAGCCACACGCCTCCAAGCTGCGCGAGTCCGGGGTACCGCGCGTCCAGAATGCGCCGAGCGATCCCCAGGTGCGCCACAGCGTCCCCGTAAAGCAGGAGCCAGCCGTTCTTCGCGCAGACAAGAAACGCCAGAAGACCAAGTACCACGGACGCCATCGCGATCGGCATCAGCTCGGTGCGATGCGCGGGATAGATGCCGTTCGGGTCACGGTTTAGCAACTCCTGCGGTATACGGCGCGGCCCGGTAGGGCGTTGTAAGCCGCGGCTGCGCGGCGCTGTTACGGTGCGGGCCATGTTCCATCTAGGTTAGCGGATAGCACGCATCTCCCTGCCTGGGACGCAACTCACCTGCCCCCTCGCGTCTTCTAAATCAGCCATGATTCACCTGATCGTTGTCTGGCTTGTCAGTGCCCTTGCCCTGCTGCTTGCGGCCTACCTTCTGCCCTCGGTCGAGGTCGCCGACTTCTCCACCGCGATGGTCGCCGCACTCGTGATCGGCCTGCTGGACGCCACACTCGGCTTCCTTCTGCGGCTGGTGGTCTTTCCGCTTACGTGGTTGTTGCCAGGGCTGATCTATCTCTTGGTGAACGCACTGATGATCTATATCGCGTCGCGTTTCGTGCGCGGGTTCCGCGTAAAGAACTTTGTGGCCGCGCTGCTGGTGGCGCTGATTATCGCGGTGATAAACCTGCTGCTTGCTTAGAGCAAACTCGACCGAGTGCACGAAGTCTCTTGAAAGGCACAGCTGAAGCCGTCCCCTTTCAAAGAAAGCTGATGTAGTTGCCTGGAAACGTCACGGACGATCTGACCGAGTTGCTACCCTTGAAGCATGAGCGAGGCACCCGCAGTCGAACCGCACCTCGCTGAACCAAGTTCCTCGCAGCCTTCGGCGCCGGGAGCGTCCCCTCCGCCCGCACCGTCTCCGAATGGCTTCGCTCCGTTGAAATACCCGCTCTTTCGGGACCGCTGGGTCGCCTCCACCGTCTCCGGCCTGGGCACGTGGATGCAGGACACCGCCGGAACCTGGCTGATGACCGCGCTCACCGGCTCGCCGCTGCTGATTGCGCTGATGCAGACTGCCGCATCCGCACCGGTGCTGATCTTCGGCCTGTTCGCCGGCGCGACGGCGGACATCTTCGAGCGGCGGCGACTGCTGATCTTCTGGCAAACGTGGCAGATGATCGCTGTCGCCCTGCTTGCAATCCTGGCGCTCTTCGGAGTCATCGGCCCGGTCACCTTGCTACTGCTCACCTTCCTGATGAACATCGGTTCCGCCATGAATAACCCGGCGTGGCAGGCCATCGTTCCCGAGCTTGTGCCGCGGTCGGAGCTGCCCAACGCGGTGGCGCTGGCCGCCGCCAGCAACAACCTTGCGCGCGCAGCGGGCCCTGCGCTTGGCGGCCTGCTTGTCGCGGCCTTCGTCAAGGCGAGCACGGGAGCAGGCTGGACCTTCGCGCTTAACGCCGGTTCGTTCGCGGCGGTGATTTGGGTTCTGTATGTATGGAAGCGGCAACCGCTCTTCAAATCTGCCCTGCCGGCGGAACGCATCATGGGTTCGGTGGAAACCGGTCTGCGCTATCTGCGCTACGCACCGGTGCTGCAGGCAGTCTTTCTGCGGGCCTTTCTCTTTACCTTTTCCGTGGCGGCGGTGTGGTCGCTGCTCGCCGTGGTTGCGCAGCGTCATCTCGGGCAGGGAGCGCTGGGTTACGGCATCCTGAACGGCTCCATGGGGCTGGGTGCGGTAATCGCGGCAGTGCTGCTGGCGAAAGTACGTGCACGTTTCTCTGCGGACCGTATTCTTGCCGCAGCCAATGTTCAGTACATCGCCACACTGCTGGTCTTGGCCTTTGCACGACACACCTGGCCGATCATTCTCTTCCTGATTGCAGGCGGCTTCGCCTGGACGTGCACCATGTCGACCCTGAACGTGAGCGTGCAGTTGAATGCTCCCGGATGGGTGCAGGCCCGAGCGCTTGGCATGTACCAGATGGTCTTTCAGGGCGGCCTTGCGCTTGGTTCCATTCTTTGGGGGTACATCGCGGAGCACGGTTCGCTGAAGGTGGCCCTGTGTTGTTCCGCTGGAATGATGGCTGCTGCGCTACCACTCACGCTGCGTCTGCACGTGTTGCGCGGCACCCTGCCTGACCTGTCGCCCTACCAGTTCAAGCGGCCCGTGCCGCACCTGGAGCTTGAGCCGCAGCCGGAGGACGGCCCTGTCCGCATCCTGATCGATTACATTGTGCCCATTGAACGCTACAACGACTTCGTGCAAGCCATCCACCGGTTGCGCGACGCCCGTTTGCGCTCCGGCGCGATTCGTTGGGGCGTCTTCCGCGACGGCAACGATCCGGAGCGGCTGGAAGAAAGCTTCGTGATGGAAAGCTGGCTGGAGTACCTGCGTAGCCGCGAACGCTTCACCACGGCGGACTCCGAAATTCTGCAGCAGGTGCGGTCCATTCACAAGGGCGTAGACCTGCCCCGTGTGACGCACCAGGTCTACGCGAAGGAGGTGGAAGGTTGAGCGCCGGTGGTGGTCTCTATACGATTTTAGCTTTCTTAAAAAGGGCACGGCTTCAGCCGTGCCGCCTTGCTGCACGAGAGAAACATGCGCGGGTCACGGTAGCCGACAGGAGCGAAAATCCGACACCGCGCAGACCGATGTTGTTGGCGCCTTGCCGGCAATCTAATCCCCCAACGATGCAAGCCAATCCCATGTGCCCGTTCGGCCAGCCACAGACTCCCGCATACCGCGCGAAAGGTTTGCTCCTGTACACAGTCGTGACCGCGCGTGGAAAATGCTCCAGACTGGTTTGGCACGGCTGAAGCCGTGCCCTCGCAAGGAAGGCTTTGTGTCGATACTTACCGGTGACGCCCCGGAGAATTTTTCCCCTGCTCCGGCGGCCGGACGTTCTCTACGCTCGCACCAGGTAATCACGCTCCTGCTGCTCTTTCTTGCGGGCGTGGTGAACTTCTTTGACCGCGTCTCGCTCTCCGTGGCCAACACCACGATTCGCGCGGAGATGCACCTGAGCGCAACGCAGATGGGCTGGCTGCTCTCGGCCTTCGCGTTCGCCTACGGACTCGCTCAACTGCCCCTGGTCGGGATGCTGGACCGGCTCGGCAGCCGCACGGTGCTGGGCGCGGGCCTCGCCATCTGGTCCACCGCGCAGATGCTGACCGGGTTGGTGCGGAGCTTTCCGCTGTTTCTCGTCTTTCGCCTCTTGCTTGGAGCAGGCGAATCCCCGTTCTATCCGGCGGGTGTGCGCAGCGTGCGGGAGTGGTTCTCACCCACAGCACGCGGCCGCGCCACGGCAATCATGAGCTCATCGCAGACCATCACCCTTGCGGCAGCACCCGCCTTGCTCGCCCTGCTGATGCTCCCCATCGGCAGGCGCGCCACGTTCGGCGTACTCGGCGGTGCGGGCGTGCTGGTT
>CALMAP010000008.1:0-4215 GCA_937859825.1 uncultured Terriglobus sp.
ACCGCACTCGCATGTGCATGGCTCCATCTAAAGCTATATGTAGATACACCCTAGTTCGAAATGGGCTGCAAAGGAACATCAGACCTCTGTGCGCGGCGGCCCTGTGCCGCATACAGCAGCCGTGCCATCATCCCGCTAACCATGTAGGCCAGGGAAATCGCAATGAGCATGTAGTTCGAAAAACGCGCGAGCAGAATGCCGAAAACCGTAAGCAGAATAAAGAGGCGCATCGGCCTCTGCTGCCCGAGCGTTATTTCCTTGCCGCTCCAGAAGCGCCAGCGGCTCACCATCAGAAAGCCGATAAAAACCAGCAGCCCTTGCCAGACAAAGGCGATGGGAACACTGTCGATTGGTGACCCACTGAAGCAATGGACCACGCTGGCCACCACTCCCGCAGCGGCAGGAATCGGCATACCCACAAAGTAGCGGCGGCCAGGCCGGCCCGGATTGCTGGGCAGCGGATTGACCGTTACATTGAACCGGGCGAGACGGCAGGCCCCGCAGATGAGGAACAGGAAGGCGATGAAAACGCCCAGGTCGATGGCATTTTGCCGCCACTGCAGATTGCCGGTGAGCGGCAGCATGCGGAAGCCCCACGTGTAAGCCAGCACACTGGGGGCGACCCCGAACGTGACCACGTCGGCCAGTGAGTCCAACTCCCGGCCGAAGTCGCTTTCCGTGTTGGTCATGCGGGCAATGCGGCCGTCCAGCGCGTCGAACGGGATGGCGAAGCCAATCGCCAGAGCCGCCCTGTTGAAGTAGCTGTGGTCGGCGGCAGTGGCCTGCAAGCTCTGCGTGATCGCATAGAAACCGGCAGCGATGTTTCCGGCAGTGAACAGCGACGGCAGCACATACATGCCACGCTTCGGACGCCTTCTGCCCTGCCGCGCCGGTTCGGCCAATTAGACCTCGAGCAGCGGATCGACCGCTGAGGTGACACCTTCCAACGGAACAGACGCGAGCACCGTGGAGCCACCCTTCACGCGGTCCCCTTTGATCACGCGGAGCGTGGCAGTGGGCGGCAGCAGAACGTCTACGCGCGAGCCGAATTTGATTAGCCCGAAGCGTTGGCCCCGCGTCAGCGTATCGCCCGGTTTCACCCAACACACAATGCGTCGCGCCAGTAGCCCGGCAATCTGCTTCACCTGCACGGTGTAGGCACCGGTGTCGATCACCACCACGTTCTGCTCATTCAGCACGTTGGAATCGGCGCGCATTGCGTTGAGAAAGGCACCCTGTTTGTAGTTCACCTGCGTTACCGTGCCCTCGACAGGGGAGCGGTTCACGTGCACATCAAAGACATTTAGAAAGATGCTCAGACGTAACCGGCTGCCCTGAGGAGTCTCGATCCAGTCTGCTTCGGTGACTTTGCCGTCGGCGGGCGAGACAAGCTCGCCGGGTACGGTGCTGATGGAGCGATTGGGATAGCGGAAAAACCAGAGGAAGAAGCAACCAAGCGCCACAGGCACCGCCGCCACACCGTAGGACCCAGTCAGTTTGAAAAGCAGAAGCGCTACAAGAAGCAGCCCCACAGCGTAATAAATGCCGTCGCGCACCATAGTCAGTCCTCGATCATACCGGAAGCGATGGATGCTTCCTGCCTGCCGGTAAGATGCACTCGCAGAAGCACCGCATCGTCGGCAGGATTCGCGTAGTAATCCCGGCGCCTTCCGATCGAGACGAAATCCATGGAGTGGTAAAGCCTGAGCGCCGCCACATTGCGCGAGCGCACCTCAAGATGGACGGAGGCGGCGGCGCGGCTACGCGCTTCGTCCAGCATGCGAAGTAAAATAACTTTGCCGAACCCACGACAGCGCCATTCCGGGCTGACCGCAAGGTTCTCGACTTCGCCTTGCACCGGACGGATCCCAGGCAGCAGGGTCAGTACGCCAAAGGCGACCGTTTCCCCTGCGATCTCCCCGACCGGCATGAATCGAAGCACGTCGGGTGTCACCTGCTCCACAATCTGCCGGAACATCAAGGAGGACCACTGCGGCAACTCGGGAATCGATTTCGAGATGCGGACGAGGCCGTCCACATCATCGAACGTGGCAGGCCGAATCTGCAGGCCCAGCCTGCCGGTCACGTTTTCTGCCCGGCGTGGTTTGCAGCCGTGAACAGCTCCGCGGTAACGCGTGCGTTACGGGCAAGTTCCGCATCCGGTTTGCGCAGGTAGTTGGCGTCGAGCAGCACAACGTCCGCATACTCGCCTGCGTCGATAGCGCGCTGCACCTCCGTGCGAAAACTCCGCTGATATTCGGAGAAGGAAACAAGCACCGCACCGGGGAACCTCTCGAGCAACGCAGGCTCAAGTACCGCCACGACATCTCCCTCGCGAACGCGTGCAAGCACCGGCGCCGCAGGCGAGATCGACTCCCGCCCTTGCGCGGCACAGTACACCTCACCGCGTCCCGCGTCGAGCAGGGCGTACACGTAGGCAGGACCGTGCGCCGAAAGTGAGTTGGCGAGAACAACAAGCCGCGAGACAGCCACTACAGGCAGGTCAAGCGCCTCCGCCAAACCCTTCACCGCCGCCAATCCGATCCGGACTCCTGTAAACGATCCCGGTCCCGAGACTACGGCAAGCGTGCTCAGTCCCGACGGAGCGCACCCGGCTCCAGCGAGCACACTTTCAACAGCGGGAAGAAGTTTCTCCTGTGTCTCGCGACCCGGCAGCGTCGCTTCGCCAAGTACATGCCCACTTGTCGAGTCAAATAGTTGCACGCTGCCTTCGCTGCCGCAGGTGTCAATGGCGAGTACACGTTTCATCGCTGCTCTACTTGGGCGAGGCAGAGTCATCAGGGGCAGCCGGGTCGCCCTTGGGAAAGTAGCCGGACCGGGTGCGTACTGTGAGCCGCGAGAAATTTTTGGATTTCGCATCCACATGCACCTGGCGATAGCCGCCCAGCCGGGCCGGCTTCGTAGGCTGGTAGCTGATGGTGTACTGCTGGCGAATATCCGCGGCAACCTCTCCCGCGATCTGGTCGACTTCATCAAGCTTGCGCGGAAAGTAGGCGATGCCGCCAGTTTGCTCCGCAAGCGACTGCAGCACGCGCCGCGCATGGCGGCTCTCACGCTTATCTTCGTCCGGCCCGAAGAGCAGACCGATACAGTAGACGGTCGGCCCGTCCAGTTCCTGCACGCGCTTGATCGCGTCTTCCAGTGACGACGTCGAGGCGTTGTCATCGCCGTCCGTAACGATGAGCAGCACCTGCTTCGGCTGCTTGGCGTTGCGGGTCAGGTAGTCCGCACTAGCTACGACGGCGTCGTAGATGGCCGTGCCGCCGCTGGCCTTCACATAGCTCAAACCAGCCTCCAGCTTATGAATGTCGCTGGTGAAGTCCTGGTCGATGTAGGCCTCGAAAGAGAAGTCCACAAGAAAAGCCTCGTCCTTCGGATTGGACAGGCGGATGAGGTCGAGCGCAGCCTTGCCTACCGCCGCCCGCTTGTCATACATGGAGCCGGAACTGTCGATGAGGATGCCGAGCGATACCGGCAGGTCCTCGTGGCGGAATGAGACGATGTTCTGTGGCACGCCATCTTCGTAGACGTGGAAGACATCACGGTCCAGCGTCTGCACCACACGGCCATTGCCGTCGAGCACGGACGCATTCAATCGCACTTCGCCAACATTCGTCCGCAGCGTGTAATTGCCGCGGTTTCCCTGCACCTGTTGCTGCGAGGGTGCGTTGCCGTTTTCGGCCGCAGGCTTCGGCGCAGCGTCTCCATCCGGAGACGGCACCGGGTCACGGTCAACCGTAAGCGAAGGCGCACTCTGTTGAACCTGCGCCCACGACGTGCATGCGCAGAAGACGCTGCAAAGCGCAAGCGTTGCCGCCCGCGCGCTACTCCGAAGGTGCATAGTACCCCTGACGATTGTGTACCAGCAGCGGCGGCAGCCCCTGTGGCGGATTCAGCTTAACCTTCAGTTTGCGCCAGTTCCCGTCTTTCTTCACGTCGGTCGGCCTGTACCCGACCACATATTCATTGCGCAGTTCGGCTGAGATGCGGGTGGCGATATCGCCAAGCTCACCCACGTCGGTAACGCGGAAGAGCCGTCCGCCGGTCATCTCGCAGATGTCGGTCAACAGCGCAGGACCTTCCTTTTCTTCGACCGTGGGTGCGTACTGGTCGAAGATGCCGATGGAGTAAATCTGGACATCGCTCTCACGCACCGCGCGTCGCAGTTCTCCTTCGGAATAACGCGAACGGTTG
>CALMAP010000008.1:4225-4905 GCA_937859825.1 uncultured Terriglobus sp.
CGTACTTGGCCTCTTTCAGCTTGTTGATGCCGAGATAGGCCGCGTCGATCAAAGCCGTGCGGTTTTGCGGTTTCAGCATCACCATGCGTGCGTCCACGTCGTCCACATTCGAGGTGTAATCCACCACGACGGCGGGGCGATCGTTGAAGGCAACCACGAAGAACTCGTCCTGCGGATTGGAGGTGCGCATGAATTCGCTGAGCGCCTTGCGTGCCTTGGCGAATTTGCTGGTCATGCTGCCGCTCAGGTCGAAGATGATGCCGATGGTAACCGGCGCATCGTCCGTGGAGAAGCTGCGGATGGTCTGCGGCTGATTGTTCTCGTAGACGTAGAAGTTTTCGCGCTCCAGGCCCGTAACAAGCCGGTTTTGCGAATCCGTTACGGTCATGGGCACGAGCACGAGGTTCGTTTCAACCCGGATGGTTGCGTTGCGCCTTGACGTTGCGTTCTCGGCAGCGTCGTTGCCGCTTAAAACCTCCGGTTTCGGCTTTGCGGGGGCAGCCGGTCGTGCTGGTGTCTTCGCACTGTCCAATGGATTTTCCTGCGCCTGCAGCAAGGTCGTCGTCCCCACAGAACCAAACAACACAGCGCAGAGAAGAAGACGGACGTGCGGGCTCCGGCGGAGAAACGCGGGTAATCGGCGGTACTGCATAATCGACTCCATGCCGCAACCTCCCTCC
>CALMAP010000009.1:0-3041 GCA_937859825.1 uncultured Terriglobus sp.
ACCGTGCAGAACTCGCCCATGTACAACTTCACGTTCTTCTTCTGCGACGGCATTCGCATCGACCACGTGGTGATTCGTAATCCAGGCAAGACGGCACCAAACACCGACGGCATCGATCCCTTCTCCTCGAAGAACATTGAGATCAGCCACGTGGATATCTCCACCGGCGACGACGACATCGCGCTCAAGAGCGGCCTGGTGGAACGTGACGCGAAAATCGGCCCGGTCGAGCACGTGTACCTGCACGACAGCATCTTCCGCAGCGGGCACGGGCTCTCCGTTGGCAGCGAACTCGCGGGCGGCATCAGCGACGTGCGGGTCGAGAACGTGAAGATGATCGGCACGGACGCGGGTGTCCGCATCAAGAGCAATCGTACGCGCGGCAATGACATCCACGACCTGCACTACAAGAACATCGACATGCAGGACGTGGGCCAGCCCATCCAGATTACCGAGTACTACCCGCGCATCCCGCAAACCGACACGGCACAAGCAGTGGACGCGCACACGCCGCGCTTCCATGACATTTCGCTCGAAAACATCTCCGCCACGGGCGCGAAGGATGCCGTGATCGTTGGACTGCCAGAGATGCCCATCCGCAATCTCACCCTGACGAATGTGAGCATCCAGAGCGAGAAGGGAATGCGCATTCGCAATGCAGAAGTCACGATGAAGAATGTGTCTGTGCAGGCACGAACGGGTGAGGGAATTGTGAAGGAAGAAGGGGCGAAGGTCGCTTCTGCGGATGTTCTTGCGGCGCAGGGTGTTCGTCCATGATCTGTCGTTCCGTAGCGTAGCGGAGAAGCCGCATCATTGTTTGAGTTTCGTGGCACATCAGCTAACAGCAGATCCCTTCGCTGCGCTGCGGGATGACAAACGTGATGGCTCGCAAAGCTGATGCGCTAGAACCGCAGCAGATACGAAGCTTTGATAAACACCTCACGCCCATCGTTCAGGTATTGCGATGAGCGCGGCACGCCGGGATTGTCCGCATCGCACTTGCCAGTAACGGTGCGGTTGCACAACGTGCGATCGAGGTTCTGCAGGTCATTGTTGTATCCCACGTAGATGGCTGTGCCGGGGTGCGGCAGCCAGGTGAGCAGAAACTGGGTGGCCACCTGCTTGGTGCGATCAAGCGCGCTGACCAGCGGGTTGCGGCCGATCGAGTCGTACTGCACAATGGCGCGGGCGCTGAGTGCACGGGTGAACTGGTAGTTGATTTTGGTCCGCAGCGTCTGGCTCTCGTAGGCGTGCGCGCCGGTATGCGCGTCGCTGGTGCGGTCCAGCAGGTAGGTGTTGTCGATGGTCAGCGGACTTATCGGTTGCAGGGTGACGTAGGCCTGCACCTGGTCCTGCGTCAGCAGCGACGGCGGCGCGGTGTCCACGGGGTTGTAGTTCACGGTTGCACCGTGTGTCGCCGTGATGTTGAACGATATCTGCGGCCTGGGTGCGGACCGGAAGACCAGGCCCCCGTAGTTCTCGGCAAAGTTGATGCGCCGCGCAATCTGCGGAAAGTCGGATGGCCCCACCGTGTCGGAATTTGCGCCGAACAGCGGTGCGATCACGGTGTTGTGCGCGAACGTGAAAAAGAAGTCTCCCTGCGTATACCGGAAGATGCGCTGCCCGGCGCGGTTGAAGGCGACGCGGTTGTTCGTTTCAATCCCGTATGTCTGCAGGGTTAGCCGCTTTGCCTTCTTCCCTTCCGGATACCACTGGTAGTTCAGGTTTGTGTTCGACTGGCGCACGCTCGGCACCGTGATAAAACCGGCATCAGCCTCATAACCGCCGCTGAAGTCGCGATATCCCTGGTTGAAGAAGAAGCTGTGACCCATGCGCTGCAATGTCAGGCGGGTGGCGGGCCCGGCGCTGTAACTGCCGTCAAGCTGCCGGGTGGAGCTTTCCACCATTGCGCCGCGCAGGTTCCAGTGCTGGTCGATGCGCGCGTTGAAGTCCACACCGCCCACGCGGTTCGCGCCGCCTCCGAACATGCGTTGCGCATAGATTGTGCCAATGCTTGAGAACTTGCCGATGTCCTGAGAGACGCGTGCAACGGTGGTGATCGCGCGCTTGCCGTGCAAAGGATCATCCGGTGCAACGAAGGTGCCGGGGCCGCGGTCGTCGATGGAGAGAAAGCCCACGTTGGTGTGGCCGATTTTGCCTGTGGCGCGAGCGCCGAACTCCGGGTTCACGATGGTGCGGGTGTACAGCAGCGTGATGGGTGTATCGAAGTAGCTGGAGTTTTCGAGAAAGAAAGGCCGGAGTTCGGGATAGTAGAGCGCGAAACGTTGGTTCACCCGAAACTGTGGCTGGTCCGACTCCACCTGGCTGAAATCCGGGTTGATTGTACCGTCCAGCACGATCGTGTCTTTCACCACGGCCTTGATGTCACCGCCAACCGTTCCGGCAAGGTTGCGCTTGCTGAAGTACGGATTCATCGGGTCGGTGGTATCCAGTTCCTTCACACGATGTGCGATTCCATAGGGATTGATCTGGATATTGTGCGAGGTCGCGCCTTCCATGCCAAGCAGCGTGCCCTCCTGGCTGAGGGTGCCGCTGATGGATTGCGACACGCGCGGCCAGTAGTCGGTTTCGCTGTTGCGCGGCAGGCTGCGCGAAAGCACCACGCCCCACTCCGGCGCGGTGCTGCGCGAGCGGATGCTGCGAAAGGGAATCGCCAGGATCGCAATCCACCCCTGCGGCGTGCGCCGCGCGGTGCTGTTCCACACCTGGTCGTAGCTGTAATCCGGATCGTTGTTTTCGACCCAGTTCGCATCGGCCTGCACCCCTAGCGGGTTCACCTGGAAGAGCACGCCGCGGCGATGGTCCTGAAAGGGATCCAGCAGCAGGCCGACGGAATCGTCCGCATCGATGTTTTCGCGGCGCGAGAGATGGCCGCGAATGGTGGCCGTCCGGTGATCGAAGCAGACAAATGCGGCGAAGAACGTAGTCGCGGTGCGTCCGAGGTACACGTCCGTTCGTTCGCTCGGCGGCTTGCCGTCGGCAGGCTGGTTTTGTACAAAGTCGTGCGCGTAAGCGAGATG
>CALMAP010000009.1:3051-5673 GCA_937859825.1 uncultured Terriglobus sp.
GGTGAGGGCTCCATGCCAGGGAAGTCCGCGAGCGACAGGTCGCGATCAAGCCGGGGAACGTTAAGCCGCAGGGACTGTTGCGTGGTCTGAGGCACACCCACATTACGGGACGCCGAAGGCTGTGGCTGCGTGGCTGCCTGTGCATGGAGGCGGTTGCTGCCTGCGCACAAGAGTGCCGTTGACCCGAGAAGGGCCTGCCGGATCGTGAATTGGAAGGTCATTTTCAAAAGCGCTTACAACATGCAGTACGCACGCTGCGGGCGTTTCGCACAGAGATTCTTAGAATACTCTTCGCCCCGTACTTACGCTTTGCAGCGCGGCTGAAAATTCAGCGAACACTTTGCCGATCGCGCCGGTCATACATGGCAGAGAGCTACCTTGACAGAGGCAATGGAACATCTCGTTCTGTTCGGCGCGCGGCAGCAGGCAGGTGCGTCCGGCGTGGCAGTCGCACACGCTGCAGAAGATGCGGGGTTCGCCGACATCGTCGAGCGCAATGCGGGGTTCCTGTATCGCGTCGCCTACAGCCTCCTGCGCAATGCACACGATGCCGAAGACGCCGTGCAGGAGTGCCTGCTGAAGCTGCACCGCACCGGCGGCTGGCGCGGCATGAACGATGAGAAGGCATTTCTGGCGCGGGCATGCTGGCGCGCCGCGCTCGACCGGCTGCCGCGCAAGGGCGTGGATTTCACGGATGCCGCTGCCGCGCAGGATCTGGCAGATGTGGGACTGTCGCCCGAAGCAAGCGCGGTGGAGCGTTCGCAGGCAGCGCATCTGCATCGCCTGATCGACCGGCTGCCGCTCGAGTTGCGGGAGCCTCTGCTCCTCTCAGGGTTCGAGGAGTTCAACTCGCGCGAAGTTGGCGAGATGCTCGGCATCCCTGAAGGCACCGTACGAACCCGTCTCAAACGCGCACGGGAAGAACTGCGAAGACAGTGGCAACTCTCACAGCGCGGCAACCCAGGGCAGAAAGCAGAAATACGATGAAATACCCGGCAAACGAACCGCAGCAGCCGGATGACTTGGAAGCGCTGCTGGACCGCACGCTGCGGGCGCGCTCGCAGGCAGGGCCGCGTGCCGGTTTCCACTCCCGCCTTGCGGAGTCTTTGCGTCAGGCACGTGATGATGAAGGGTCGCGGCGAAGCTGGTGGGGCTGGTTGTCCGCAGGACGTTCAGCGGCGACACTGGCAACTGTTGTCGGTGGTACGTTCCTCGCCGCTCACCACAGAACCGTACCTAAACTGCCAGGGGCGACTCCTCTGGCAAAGAACATGCAAGTTCCGCGAGAGATTGCCAACTTCCTTGCACCGGAGCCAGAGCGCAACGCGCAGCCACAGCTTCGCAGCAACAGCCCAGCCGTTGCTCGTGTGAGGACGGAGAAAGCCGTAACCGCGGCAGCCGAGACTTTGCCCAAGCTCGACACCTTTCCCTCGCCCGCTGTAGAGGCGAGTAAGCCTTTCGGCTCCGGTGATCCTGTCGCACCCGTTTCACTTGAAGCCGCCGAGGCCATGCTGAGTCTGCAGCAGCAACAGGCCAGGCCCATTACGCTCACCGCAGTCAACCTGAACCGCCCGCTCTTTGGAGAACGCCAATGAACCGACTCGTGTATGCCTCAGCCGTTGTGATCTTCCTTCTACCGTGTGCCGCTCCGGCCCAGGAAACGGCCCAAGGAAAGCTCACTTCACACACTGCGGCAACAGTGGCCTCCGCACCGGAAGCCCCGAAACAGGAATACCTGATCAAGTTCCTCGCCAAAGAGGTTGAGAACGGCCGCGTAATTAACACGCGTGAGTACATGCTGCACACCCGGGCCGGCGCGAATGCAAGCGACTCCGCGCAGATCAAGACCGGCAGCAGGGTGCCCATCGCCACAGGTTCCTTTGGAGGAAACACCAGCACATCGCTGGTCAATACGCAGTTCACCTATGTGGATGTGGGCATCAATCTCCAGTGTTACCGGATCCAGCTTTTCGGCGACCGAGTCAGCATGGCCGTGAAGGCCGAAATCAGCTCGTACGACCAGAGCGTATCGACCACACAGCCTGTGATTCGTCAGAACCAGTGGGAAGGTTCCGTCACGATGCCGATCGGCAAAACGGAAACGATCTTCTCTTCCGACGACGTGGTCTCAAAGCGGACTCTCCAGGTGGACCTGCAGGTGACGGCAGTTCGCTGAGTACCGCAGTACACTCGATTCTCGTATGCTCCAGCCAACGCTTGTCCGTTCGTTCTGCAAGATCAATCTTGGCCTGCGCATCGGGCCGCCGCGACCGGATGGCTTCCATCATCTGACGACGCTCTTCCAGACACTCGCGCTGCACGATGTGGTGAGCGTGACGGCACAGCCAGCGGACACGACAAAGATCACGCTCACGTCCAGCGACCCGCGGGTGCCGTGCGATAGCCGCAACACGGCTTACCGCATCCTCTCTGCCGCGTTGTCGCAGCTTGGCTTGGACGCGCGGGTCGAGGTGCATCTCCAGAAGAACCTGCCACCGCAAGGGGGCATGGGTGCGGGGTCCGCCAACGCCGCCGCCGCGCTGCTCGGGCTGGAGCGACAGCTTGGCGTCGCGCTGCCCGCGTTGGAACGGTTGCGCATTGCGGAGCGCGTTGGGTCCGATG
>CALMAP010000009.1:5683-10986 GCA_937859825.1 uncultured Terriglobus sp.
CCACAATCGGGGCGAACTGGTGCTGCCTTACCCTGATCTGCCCATGCTGCCGTGCGTCGTGGTGGTGCCGGGCGTGGGCTCCTCCACCCCTGCTGCGTTTCGCGCGTGGGACCAGCAGATCACGCAATTGACCCCGGAAGCTGCCCACGGTAGACTTGACGAGTTGAGCCGCGTCTACGCCTCCGCCTTTACACCGGCAGGGCAGGCCATCGCGGGAGCAATCCCGCAGGATGGTCAGACCGGCGCCTCCGGTGTCTCCGGGGCAGGCGATGACGGCAGTGTGCCATCGGTGACCGCTGGAGACCTGGCCGGGAATCCTCTTCTCGCGCTTGTCCGCACCGGGATTGAAAACGACTTTGAAGAGGTCGTCTTTCAGCAGAACCCCTCCCTGCGCGCAATCAAGCATGCCCTTCGAGGCAGCGAGTTGGTGGAACCGGAGAAAGCGGCGCTTCTTGCCATGCTTTCCGGCTCCGGGTCTTCGCTCTTCGGCCTCTACCGGACCGAAGCGGACGCACACGCGGCGCAAGAGCGTGTC
Organism: uncultured Terriglobus sp.; assembly: GCA_937859825.1. Classification (GTDB taxonomy): domain Bacteria; phylum Acidobacteriota; class Terriglobia; order Terriglobales; family Acidobacteriaceae; genus Terriglobus. Next base: position 6,219 of record CALMAP010000009.1, read on the forward strand.
CAGCAGCTTTCTGGCGGACTGCGGTGCTTCGTCACCCAGACCATTTCGCGAGAAATCTACTGGAAATCGATGTTCGATATCATTCCCTGATTGGGCGGTTCGAGCATCGGCACGGAAGTTTCGTACACTGGTTCTGGCAGTCTTCCGCAGTGGCAAACGCCACGGGCGTGAAGTTGGGCGATCGACTAACGGTAGGTCAAGTGCCTTTGGAGCACTTTGTCCAGGTTCGAATCCTGGTCGCCCAGCCAACAACATCGGTGTCGGTCCCTCCGCGGCGTGTGGTCCAGTTCAGCGAAGGAGGAGATCGGCAGACATCTCGGCAGCAGCTTTCGCCAACGCTAACCGGCTTGGAAGGGACTCGCACCGCACATGACGCCGTCGCAAGACATGCCCACGCTCACCGCTGAAACGAACCAGACCAACGTTTCCACTTCTGCAGCTTTGCCACAGCAGGCAAAAGGGCCGGCAGCCGCTTCGGAGCGCAAACGCTCCTCGCGCCTCGCGGATGACAAGCGCTTCAAAATTTTCTGTGGTTCCGCAAACCGCCCGCTGTGTGAAGAGGTTTGCGCCTTTCTCGGCGTGCCGCTGGGACAGACCAAGCTGCAGAGCTTCTCTGATGGCGAGATCCACTTCCAGTTGCTGGAAAACGTGCGCGGTGCGGACGTCTTCGTCCTGCAGCCGACCAGTGCACCGGTAGAGAAGAATCTGTTTGAGCTGCTTATCATGATCGACGCGCTCAAGCGCGCCTCGGCAGGACGCATCACGGTCGTAATGCCCTACTACGGTTATGCCCGGCAGGACCGCAAGGACCGTCCGCGCGTGGCCATCACCTCCAAGCTGATAGCCGATGTGCTGCAGACTGCAGGCGCGAACCGCGCGCTACTGGTCGATCTGCACGCCGCGCAGATTCAGGGCTTTTTCAATATTCCTGTGGACCACCTGTTCGCTTCACCGGTTCTCGTCGGCTACTTCCGCGACCTGAACCTGCCGAACCTCACGGTGGTTTCTCCCGATGCGGGTGGCGTGGAGCGGGCCCGCTTCTTCGCGCAAAAGCTTGGCGTTCCGCTCGCAATTGTGGACAAGCGCCGCACCGACATCAACGTAACTGAAGTGATGAACGTGATCGGCGATGTGAAGGGTCGCACCTGCATCATCCTCGACGACATTGTGGATACGGCCGGAACACTTACGAAAACGGTCGATGCGTTGCTGGAGAATGGTGCCGAGCAGGTATATGCCTGCGCCTCGCACGCCGTGCTCTCCGGTCCGGCGGTTGACCGGCTTGCTGCCAGCCGGTTGAAGGAACTGGTCATTACCAACACGATTCCACTGCGACCCGAGGCAGCGGAGCTTACCAAGATCAAGGTGCTTTCCGTTGCGGGCCTGCTTGGCCGTGCTATTGAAAGTATTCACATGGAGACGAGCGTCAGTACGCTGTTCTCCTAAGTTATGGAAGCGTTCACGGTGAAGTTTGCCGGGAGCTTATGTCAACGCAGTAAGTCAGCCGCCTTGATAGAGGTGAGCAAAGGGAATGGAAGCATAACTTCCGTGCCCGAAAGGAAAACAAATGGCAATTACAGAAGCAGTCAAAGCAACGGTTCGCACCGGCAAATTCAATAAGAACGCTGCTCGTCGCGTTCGCGTCTCCGGACTTATTCCCGCGGTGCTCTACGGCGCGGGCCACGAGTCGGTCGCCATCGCCGTCGATCCGAAGACGATTCTCAAGATCCTCCACTCCGAGACGGGCCATAACACCATCTTCGACATGGACCTCGCGGATTCCGCCGCGACTAAAGCCATGATCGTCGACTGGCAGTATGAGCCGATCAAGGGCAAGCTGCTTCACATCGACCTGAAGCGGATCGCGATGGACAAGGCGATGCGCGTCTCGGTTCCGGTGTTCCTTACCGGTACCGCAAAGGGCGTCAAGGTTGACGGTGGCATTCTCGACCAGATCCTGCGCGAAGTGCAGGTTGAGTGCCTGCCGGGAGACATCCCGACCTCACTCGACGTGGATATCTCAGAGCTTGGCATGAATGAGGCCATTCACATCAAGGACCTGCCGCACGCGGGCAAGATCAAGTTCCTTGAGGACGAGAATGCGACCGTTGCGCACGTGACGACGATCAAGGAAGATGCGTCGCTTGAGGCAGCCGCGGTTCCAGCGGCAGCCGAGCCGGAAGTGACCAAGGGCAAGGGCAAGCCGGAAGCGGCAGCAGCACCTGCTGCTGCAAAGAGCGCGCCGGCGCCCAAGAAGTAGCTGCGGCCGTGAAGCTGATCGTCGGCCTGGGCAATCCAGGTCCGGAGTACACCTTCACGCCGCACAACGCAGGCTTTCTCGCCATCGACCGCATCGCGGAACAGCGCGGTGCGGCGCTGGCAAACCGAAGAGGGCGCGCACTTACCGGCAAGGCAGTCATTGCGGGCGAAGAGTGCCTGCTGGCCAAGCCGGAGACGTTTATGAACCTGAGCGGCATTGCCATCGCCGCGCTGCTTGGGGAATACAGTCTCGATCCAAAGAGCGATGTGGTTGTGCTCTATGACGAGTTGGCCTTTGAACTGGGCAGGATCAAGCTCAGTGCAAGCGGCAGCAGCAACGGGCACAACGGTGTGAAGTCCATCACCGGTACGCTCGGCACAGAATCCTGGATGCGCGTCCGCATCGGTGTAGGCAGAAGTCTTGCACCGGACGGACGCGCGGTCAGGGCAGGTGGTTCCGACTACCTGTTGCAACCGCTTCGCAAGGCTGATCTTGCGAAGCTGGACGAAGCTCTCGACCGTGCTGCTGAGGCGGTCGAAACCATCGTGGCCAAGGGCATCGGTCCAGCCATGAATCTGTTCAACCGCCGTGACGAGGTATAAGTCGACTTAGTGCATCGAATAAGTCGATCTCACACGGTGCATAACTTCCATACCTTCCTCCGCGAAGGTGCGGGATGCAAATCCCGCAGAAAGAAGAACAGATGAATCGTACGTATGAAGTCATGTTCATCGTCCGCCCTGACATTGAAGAGGCTGACCTTGAGAAGCTGATCGAAGGTTTCTCCGGCGTTGTTACCAATGGCGGTGGTGAAGTGAAGCAGGTGGAAAAGTTGGGCCGTCGCCGCCTCGCATACATCGTTCGCAAGTTCCAGGATGGTCAGTATGTTCTCCTGCACATCTCCGCGGACGGCCCGCTGGTTGCCGAACTGGAGCGTCGTCTCCGTGTGACCGAGCAGGTGATCAAATTCATCACCGTGCGCACGGATGAGGAGAACAAGCGTCTCGCCAAGATCAAGGCAATCCGCGACACCAAGGTCAAGACTTCCACGCAGCGTGAAGCTCCGGCTGCGCCAGTGGAAGCTCCTGCTCCGGTGGAAGCGGCCGCAGAACCCGCGGTAGCGTAGAGATCGTTTCAACTTAGCGTAATTAGTTTGGGCGAGTCACGACTCGCCGCATTGCACCACCCGCGACGTTCTGCTTCCCGGCCTTTGGGCCAGGTTCATGGGGTTCTTTGCAATCCCGGAGCACGAAGCCGCCGAACCGGAGCCGGGATACACATCTCCGCTCGAAAGGGACATATCAGCCATGGCTGACGAAACAACCAGCACCACGACCTCAGCACCCGCAGCCGCACCGGCGCAGGGTGGCTATCAGGGCTTGAACTCCGGGCCGCGTCCTCCTCGCCCGGCCGGTGGGCCCGGCGGCGGAGGCCGCAAGTTCTTCCGCCGCAAGAAGGTCTGCAAGTTCTGCGTGGAGAAGATCGACCAGATCAGCTACCGCGACGTGCGCCTGTTGCAGGGCTTCATTGCCGAGCGCGGCAAGATCACGCCGCGCCGCCTGACCGGTGTTTGCACCACCCACCAGCGCCAGCTTTCGCAGGCCATCAAGCAGTCACGCAACATCGCTCTGCTGCCGTTTGCCGCGAAGTACTAACGCTACCTCAGGGGCTTGAAGCCCCTTGATCACCCGCGAAGGAGGCACGGCTGAAGCCGCGCCCTTTCAAAGAAGCTGGCCAGTTTCGCCGCTTCGCAAGGAGAGAGACATGGAAGTCATTCTGAAGGAAGACGTCGACAGCCTCGGTCACCGCGGCGACGTCGTCAAGGTAGCCAATGGCTACGGACGCAACTATCTGCTGCCGCAGCGCCTGGCCATTGAGGCGACCACGGTCAACAAGAACGTGATCGTGCAGATGAAGGAATCCGCAGTCCGCAAGGCTGTGAGGGCCAAGGCCTCGGCGCAGGAGCAGGCGGAGCGGCTGAACGCGATCGAACTCATCTTCGAGCGCAAGGTGGGCGCGAACGATGTGCTCTTCGGTTCGGTCACCTCGCAGGACATCGCCGCGGAGATCGCAAAGCAGGGCTTCGATCTGGATCGCCGCAAGATCCAGCTTGAGGAGCCGCTCAAGCAGCTCGGCGAGTTCCACGTGCCGGTCAAGCTCTTCCGCGAAGTCTCCGCGCACGTGAAGGTAACGGTCAAGTCCGACGACCCGAACTACGTTCCGGGCCAGAAGCAGGCTGCTGTCGTGAACGAGGACGAAGGCAAGTTCTTTACCGACTACGGCGAAGACGATTCCTTCTAAGTCGCCTGTCACTGCATACACAAAGGGCGCGCCGGGAGGGGCGCCCTTTGTCCTGCCCCACCCCCTACCTCGCTAAATTCCTGCGGCAGAGCAATTTAGCCCTAAAATCCTCATTCTATTAAGGGTTTGGCAGGTAGTGTTTCAGCAGCGTTTATCTTATATCAAGTTTACAAAGTCCAGGCAGCTAATGGTGCCAACAATAAGTGC
>CALMAP010000010.1:0-1630 GCA_937859825.1 uncultured Terriglobus sp.
CATTAAGAGCAGTACCTTTTCCCGCGAGATCGGCTGATTCGGCATCGCGGGAGTCTGTTGAAGCAGAGGAGGAACGATGGCGGATCCAACGTTTACAGGCGAGAAAAAGACAGCGAACAGCTCCTTTGACTCGTCGCTCGATCATAAGACACCGGTACTGGGTTCGCTGAACCTGAGCGCGATGCCGTCGCTGACCGCACTCTCGGGAACACAGGGCATCGACGTCAAGCTGGTGCACGGCGACCGTTGGCAGCAGATCGAGGGCAACGAGACCGACTTCATCCTGCAGAACCAGGAGCGCACGATCCATGGGGATGAGAAGCGGATGCTTTTGGGAAGCCTGGACACAACCGTGATCGGCAGAACGAAAGACGACCGCTTCGACCTTTTCCTGCAAAACTTCTACGAGGCCAGTACCTTCAACTACTTCCACCATCGCCTTGAGAACCATACGGCTGAAGAGCAGGAACAACAGCCCACAGCGCACCGCGAGGTCATTCAGCAGGAGGAAAAGAAGAAGGAAAGTCATTTTGAGACGATCCTGCACAAGGAAGAAATCGTGGGTTTTTCTGCCGGCTTTACAGCAACCAAGATCGAAGGCCTGGGCATAGCCACAGAGGGCTTCGGCGCGAAGGCAGGTATGGGGGGCATCGAGGCGGTCGGTGTTGGCTGGAAGAACAAGGCCGAGGCCCTGGAAACACGATTAAATGCCCTGGCAGCGAAGATAACAGGAGCCGAGGTCGAGGCCGGTGGTCCGGATACTTCGATTCGGCCCGTCTTTGTCGGCCTGCTGGTAGCCGTTCACATTGACAGTCCATTCGCCTGAGAAAGCGAGAACAAGTGTTCCCTTCGGACTACCAGATCAGCAACCTTGCAGATAACCAGCTCAGGATCGCTGCGCCTGGCCAGATATTGTTTGCAGCGCTGCTCATTGCGGTAGGCCTGGTGCCTACAGGGTTCTTTCTGTATCGCATCGTGAAATCTTCCAGCTTGTACCCGGCACTGGGTATTCTGCTGTTTGGGCTGCCGGTGATCTTCTGTGGACTGATCGTCTCCCGGGGCGGCTCGCTGACGCTTGATAAAAGCAGCGACACGGCTTTATTTCGCATGCCAAAACTGCTTTGGCATACTGATACGGTAGTGCCCTTGCATACCGTTCAATACGCAACGATTCGTACCATGCGTGGCAGCAGCTATATCGCTGTCGTGCTGACGAACGGAGACGCACTCACGTTTGCCGACTCCACGCAGCAGGGTGGAAAGGGCCGCGCGGTGGAAGCAATCAATCGCTTTCTAGGTGTAGAGGCACACTGACACGATGCCAGACCAGACCCAGGGAACTGGTTCCAGGCCTTCTCCAAAAACGAAGGACAGGCTACCGCTCCATCCCTTTGTGCGTGCCTCTGCGATTACCGAGGCGTCGATCTACTGGCTGCCGGTGCGGCAGTTTACCGTCCCCTTCATGCAGCGGGAGTGGATGTTGAAATTTCTCGAACGGCTGTCTGCCGCATTTTCTGCGCAGGATTTGCTGCCGGAGACGCTCCTGCAGTTGAAGTACACGCGGCAGGAGTTGAACAAACGGTTCACGCAGACGCTTATGGAATACGAGCCGGTGACCGGGCTGCTGCTG
>CALMAP010000010.1:1640-8217 GCA_937859825.1 uncultured Terriglobus sp.
GATCGGCGCCATGCCGGGCGCGGCGATGCCGGCAGCGCCGACTTCGCTGGAGATCAAGAAACTTGTCGATGCCCCAAACAGCCAGGCTGAAATCAATATCGCCCACCTCTCCCCAAACTACTGCGCCTGGTTCCTGACCAAGAACGGCAGTGCGCAGCGGCGGGATTTTCTGGGCGTGGGTGGCATGATGCTGTTGTGGACCAGGGGCGACCCGCAAAGCAGACCGCAGGCACTGCACCTGTCGAAGGCGCTCACCTCACATCCCGGCTTTGCGGCGCATGATTTTGCGGCGCAGCTTCAGAAACTCCACTCCATGCAGGCGCCCTGGCTCAAGCAGAGCAAGCAGGTGTTTGGGGCCTCGATCCAGGACGATGCGCTGTTCCAGGGCGTGCCCTTCATCTTGCCCAAGCTGGATGCGGCGGCCTTCACCAACGCTCAACCGGAGCAGCTTGCCGCATGGTTCAGCGTGTTTCATGCCTGCTTTGTGGAAAGTGAAAAGGACACCGGCATGTTGCTTGCCGTTGCGGATCCGGAGTTCGACGTGACACTGCAGTCGATCCTTGATGATTTGGAAAAAGACGACCTTGAGTACCCATCATGACGACTGAGTTGAAGCTCAAGCGCACGCCGATCCAGGATCGCCTGGAAGTCTGGCGCATCGGTGTCGGTAAATTTCCCATCCCGGCCGGGCAGCGGCGCGGGCTCGCAGAGTTCTTGCTCGGCCTCATGCACGCAGCATCTGCGCGCTACTCCCTCACAGAGAGCGTGTGGATCGAAGCGACCCACATCCATCTGGAGGGTGCCACTACGCTCATTGGGCCGAACGCCCGCGCGTGGGCACCCCAGACCGGCTTCGGTATCCATCCTGACGGCGTTTTGCCTCGTATGTGGACGGACGAGGACTTTTCCGGCGCGGCGTTCGGCACCAAGCTTCCCACCTTCAACAACCAGGTTTTTCAAATTTCGCGTGCGGACGGGTACGTGAGTGCCATCCAGGCCATGGCGGGGCGGGGCGTGCTCATGTTCGCGCTGGTGACGGGGACGGTGGACGCATACAAACGGGGAATGCGGACCACGCTGGAACCGCTGGTGAAGGAACGGGCTTTTCATGCCTACCCCTTTTTCTTTCCTCTGCTGACTGCAACGTCCGCAAGCAATGCCCATTTTGCGCAATGGATGGGGAACGCAAGCGTGTATGTGCGTGAGGTGTTCGAGGAGCAAGAGGTGCAGATCCTGTCTGCCGTGCCGCTTGGCCCCTGCTTCCAGACGATGGGCGTCCATGAGACCAGTGCAAACCTTTGGATCTGGTCATCAGGAGGGTAGCGGCATGAGCAACGCCATGGATGCGGGCAACGTTGAAATCTCCGTTGCCTCAGAAGAAGCCGCGGCAAGGCTGCGGGACAACTTTGCCGATCTGACGCTGCGCGTCAACATGGACCTTGCAGGCCAACGGTTCAATCCACGGGACCCAATCAGCATAGAAATCGCGGTCGCGCAGGCAGAACGAAGCGTGGACTACCACCTTCGTGCGTTTCCGGATGACGAAGACCTGCAGTCCCTCGCGCCCGAGATCAAGCGCAGATTTCGCATCGGCATTGAAGCGCAGGCACGTCCCTAAAGCTCTGCGTGGACATACCAGTCAGATGCTCAGCCGCCGCCGTGCAGGTTCTGCCGTAACGCTGGAGATCGCCGCCATGTGCTGCGCCGTGCGAAACTCGGGGCGCGCATAGCCCATGGCATCCAGGATGCCGCTGAGTTCGAAGGCACTGTTGAGCCGGTGTGCGGGATCCACCGCGAGCAGGGAGCGGAGAAGACGCGCCAGCGGATCGTCCTCCTTGAGCATCGGCGGCAACTTCCAGTCGCCCTCGAGATGGCGGCGCTTGATGTCGGCCATGGAGGCGCCGTGGAAGAGCGGTGTGCCGGTAAGGGCTTCCGCGAAAACGGTGCCGAGGGAATAAAGATCGCTGCGGACGTCAGCAGGCCTGCCTTGCAGTTGTTCCGGGCTTGCGTAGAGTGGGGTGCCTCCGGCGAGGGGCTCATCCCGCAAGCGGTCCCGCACGGACACGGACCGCGAGATGCCGAAGTCGAGCAGCCGATACCGTCCAAAGGTGTCAAGGCGGATGTTACCGGGTGTGATGTCGCAATGCACGATGCCTGCCGCTTCTGCATGACTCAGCAGGCTGCTGATCTGGGCGACGAGATGCAGGGCTTCCGCCCGCGGCAGAGGTCCGGAGCGATGCAGGACCTGATCCAGGTCCTCGCCTTCGAGGAAAGGCATCAGCATAAAAAAAAGGCCGTCAAGCTCGCCGAAATCGAAGATGGGAACAGCGTTGGGGTGTGCACCCAGCCGCGCGGCGTGGATTGCTTCGGACCGAAAGCTGCGCAGGCCACCTGGGCGAGCCGCAAGGTCGGGATGCAACACCTTGGCGACGAACCGACCATGGTGCAGGCGATGACGAAGCTGGAAGATGGTCGCCATGCCACCAACGGCAACAGCCCGCAGCACTTCGAACCGGCTGCCTAGCAGGAGCTGCAAACGCTCTCCCATGGCTTGGGTGTCCGGCTGCGCCGGACCGGCCGGGGATGTGGGAGTAGACGCGTTTACCGCAACTGGCTGTGTCGTCTGCCCAGCGAGCCGATCTGTCTGCGCGAACGTCTCTGCCGGAGACATAGGCAACTTGTCCAGGCCGAGCAGACTCATGAAAGCCGGCTCTTCCGGCCAGGAATGGCTGGCGCGCTTTCAAACCATGTTTGCGGACATTCCACACCCATCAAGAGATCGTCAGCGGGTGCGGAGAGTGGAGGAGGGAATGGCGGCATGTGCGCCAGAGCCTGCGGCTGCATGACATGCGGCGCGTTGGAGTTGTAGAGTCTTCCGGAAAGCATGGCGACCGTCTTGTGCAGGGCATGTTCGACCGTGTTGCTGACCCGGTGACGGTTCCAAAGACAAACAAAACCGGTCTGCGGATGCACGTTGGGGTGCAGCACCGGACTTCGGAGGTAGAGTTCCATGGGCACTGCGGGAAAGTGTACCGGGTACTCGATGCGGATGTCGTGAGAAGAAATCTGTCGCGCTGCACTTTGGTCAGCGCTTGCGACGGGCGGCCCGTGCAACGTGACGAGCAGGGCCGTGTCGCACGCATGAAGCTGGTCCAGGCGGGTCGGGTTGCGTTCGACAAGGGCGAGCAGCAGATTCCATTCCGCCCGCAGCCGCCTCTCAAGCATGGTCATGCCGCTACCGCAGTCAGCCGTTGGTGGCAATCGTTGAAACGCGCAGCACGTCATTGGCGCGCACACCCTGCTCCTCCAAAGGCCTGGCGAAATCAAGGCTCATGCCATTCCAAACGACTTCCGGTTCCCCGTCGCCTTTCAGCATGGCCCCACGTTCACGCAGGTCAAACAAAATTTCTTCCAGCACCATGTCCAGGGTTTCCCGCTCGTCGATGTCCACGTTGTACTTGGTTTCTCCGCTGACGGTATCGAAGTAGATCTGGTATTTGGGCATGGCTGCTCTCGAAATTCAGATGGGACGAATAGAACCGTTGGTGACAAGTTGCGGCACCGTTGTAGTGAGCGATGCCGGCAGGTCGGGAAGGGCTGCACCACAGCGCGAACATTCCCCGTTGTTGAAGTCCCAGCAGTCCCGGCACTGGGGCCTGCGACAGTTGGGGCAGCTTCGCAGGTCGACCTGTTCTGCGGTGCTGTGGCAGATCTGACAACGATCATGCCGAAAGCGTGGACCGGCAACACGCAGCCACCAGTTCTCCTCTGGCGGCAACAACGGAACGCGCTGCTGCATGCAGAGCTGGCAACGACGATGCTCAAAGCTCCAGCAAGTCTCATCACAAACCGTCATGGTGCAGCGCGGGCAGGTGAAAACCACATCCTGCGATGCAAGACTGCGGTGGCACAAGCCGCACCGGGCCTTTGCGCGCTGCAGGACGGCAACCGTGACGCCGCTGCCCAGTGCTGCCGGGATGAAAGCAAACCACTCGGCGAAGTCGCGCCGAAAAGAGAGTTCAACCAGGGCGCCGCTGAGCAGAACTGCAGCCGCGCAGACCAGGGGTGGAACCCAGACCGCGCCGATCGGCAATTCGAAGTGAAGCCAGATCCAGGTTGCAGCCACGCCAAGCAGCAGGGCAACGGGAAGCGCGACAGTGGCGCCGCCCAGGCTGGCGCCGAACTGCAGCGAGCCCAGCAGAACAAACACTCCGGCAAGCATGGTAATTCGCTCAAGGCGCTGGTTCATCCTGGCTCCTTTCCGGCGTGGGAAACGCTACCGCGTGACGAAGAAGGTAGAGGTGATGCTCCGGCAGGTGTAACTGCCGCGGCGTGCAGGTGGCTAGCGGATCAGTCGATGCTACGGCACCGACACACGACATGGGTTCCAGGGTACCTATGCCGTTGCAGTGACTGCAGTGTAATCTGCGACGCACCCAAGCGACGCGATGGAGCGGCGCAGCGGTAGCACGGCAGTTTCGGCAGACCGCTTGGGTGCAAATGGGCCAATGTAACTGCAGCACCATGTCTCCGTGCGTGGTCGCATGCCGGGACAAACTCTCGGCCAGTGGCCGCTCCCACGGCAGGCTGACCAGAGCACCAGGATGGTAGTCGTGCCAGGGACAACTGCCGCTGCGGGGAAGGATGACGGGGCGATCGGACCACGCATCGGATGCGGCATGGTAGGTGAGCTGCCACGCCGTTGAGGTTTGCGGAAGCTCTCCGTCCTGCACGGTCTGTAGCATCTTGACTGCTGTTTGTGCGGTGTGGCGGACGGCATCGCTGCTCCCTGTCATGGGATTTTGCCGGTCTGCCGCTGCGCAGCCAAGCGACGCCGAGGCCGCATAGGCAAGCAACTGCGCCCGCCGGTTTTCTGCCATGCCGCACAGGTAGCAGGCCGCATCCTGCTGCGTCGCGAACCATGTGACGCGGCCTGCGCTTACCCCCTCTCCAAACACGCCGCAGTCCAGCATGGGCATGCCCAGAAGGCGCGCTGCCAAGGCTGTTTCCGCACGCGACAAAGCGCTGTCGGTGCAGCAGCAAAGCACGTGGTAGCTCGCAAGCAGGGCGAGGCCGGTGTCCGCAATCTCTGACACTGCCCCATTCCAGGACAGTTTCCAGGTGCGCGCCGCTTCCGCCTTGAGCAGGGTCGCTTTGCAATGCGGGCCGTCGGTGTCTGGCTCATGAGAAAGCGCTTGAGAGAGGAACCGGCTGCGGAGAAGGTTTCGTGCTTCCAGTTGCTCGGGGTCTAGGACGAGTACTTTTGACCTCGCACATTTTGCAAGCTGGAACGCAAGCTCAGATCCCAGAGCGCCTGCCCCGATGAGGACAACACCGAATTCTGGAACATCGGGCTTCTGAGAAGCTGTGAAACGATCAAACAAATCACATCCTCGGACAACTCTGCCAATCTTCTCATCCTCCAAACGCCTACAAGAACAGCCGATGTCGCAAACGCGCGAAATCGGCGTCCTGAGTTTCTGCAACTGTTAGAGTTTGTGCCATGAGTCTTTACCGGGGCCTATTCTTCACGACGCTTGTCGGTATGGCTGCTGGATGGGCCGCTTCGATATGCAGTGAACTCGCAATGGTAGTGCTTGCGGCCACGGGCAAAGGCTGGTTACCCGATGCAGTCACTTTCCTGCTATTCGGTGTTGTTTGTGCCATCGCTCTGTTCCTGTATTTTGACAAACTTCTGATTGGCAGCATGCGCGTGTCATCCATCGGCTTCGGTATGCTCTGCGGCGGGGTCGCGGCCATGGTGGCGGCATTTCTCGCGTACGGTCTGCACCTGGGGGTCGCGCCGACTTCTCCAACTCTCGCGCGGATCGCGGTATGGACTCTCTGCTTTTCCATCATCGGCCTTGGCTTGGGTTTGCGTTGGGTCAAGACGAACCGCGCACGCATCCTGCATACCTATGCCGGCGGACTCGTGGGCGGATTGTTCGCGGGTCTTCTTTTCGTGCTGTTTGCCCCGCATGTCTCTACGGGCGTAGGCATGTCGGCGCTGATGATTGCCGGCGCGGGCACCGGCTTCGGCGCTGGCATTGCGCCAGTGCTCGTACGGGAAGGAAGCATGCGCTTCGTCAGTTCGGGGGATGCGCGCGCCCAGAACAAATTGGGGAAGGTCAGTACGATCTGGGACCTCAACCTCGAAGATTCCTATGTGCTTGGCAGCGCGGTCACCCTTCAGGGCGGCACACGTTTTCAGCAGGGCGCAGACATTGTGATCCCGGATTCCGCCATTGCGCCGCGGCATGCGGTGGTGTTCTCGAAGGACGGCCGGTTCTACATCGCGCGGCATCCGGATGCGGGTGGTGCCGAGGGTGTGGCGAAATTTGTCCTGCGTATCAAGGGAAAGACGGTACTGAGTTCGCAGGAACTGCACCCGTTGGACGACCTGTTGATTGGCCGAACCGCTCTGCGCTTCGAGAGCAAACGAAAGGGCGAGGCATGAGGGCGCTTTCCCGGGCCGCACTGTTGGCCGCTCTTTCGGTGATTGCGTCGGCCGGTTCGCACGCGCAGGGCTCTCCGGCGGGCCCGGCTTCCCTGGTCGTCCCGGCTGCGCCGGTTCTTG
>CALMAP010000010.1:8227-12397 GCA_937859825.1 uncultured Terriglobus sp.
GACGGCAATGGAGCACCCGTGCCGGTCGCTCTTCCGCCACAGGCGCAGCTTGCCGGCTCATTCACAATTACGGGCGCCTCGGGTCAGGTTTCTCCGTTTTATGCCTCCTCCGGCAACGGTCCAGATGCCGCGCAGCATACGAACGTAGTGTTGCTGCTGGTGGACATCAGTGGCAGCATGAACGATCCCATCGGTGGGAGCGGGTCGCGCTTTCAGGCGGCAAAGGGTGCCATCGCCCAGTTTTTGCAGGGCATGCAGGAAGGTTCGGACCGCATCGCCATCGTTCCCTTTGAAAGTCACAACGTGGTGGCGACGATTCGTTCCGCGGTATTCGCATCGCGCCGCGTGGATGCGCTGGCCCAGTTGAACGCCTTGCCCGTACCCGGCTCAAAGAACAATACTGCGTTGTACCAGGCGGTGTTCTCCGGCAGCCAGGCATTGCAGGCAGAGGTAGCCCAGCTTCAGCACGAGGGTAGCGGCAGCCAGGAGTTGCAGCCACACCTGATCGTAATGACCGACGGTAAGAACGAGGTCACGCTGGCCGACGATCCGCTGCTGCTCAACGCAGATCTTGGCCTACAGCAGGCGGTGGCGCAGGTGCAGGCTTCGCACCTGGACACCATCGGCATCGGTTTCGGAGATCGCTCCGCACTGGATACCAGTGCTCTGCAGCGGCTGTCCACACGCTTCTTTTACGCGGGCGACGCGAATCAGTTGTTGGAGGCTCTGCATGTAAGCCGTTCCGCAACCAGCCACTCCGTTCAGGTGACTTGGGTATTGCCGGAAGACAATCGCACGGCCCTGATGGGTCAGGACCCGCAATGGACGGCGACTTTCCATTCTTCCGACGGTGCCATGCTCGCATCCCCGGCGATGCGCCTGCTGACTCCTGCCACGAACTCTCCGGTGTTCGACCGCAAGGCAACGCCGGAAGAACTGCGCAGCCTGATTGCCACACACCCGTTACCCACGGCGGGGTGGTCGATCCTTCTCATTCATGGGCTGCTGTATCTTGGGGCAGCGGCCGTGTTGCTCATGCTCTGGTTCTGGCTGCCACGCCTGGTCTGGGGAGACCGCTTCAGCGGCGCAGTACCTGAGCACACCCAGCGCTGGAGCAGTGAGCGGTCCGGGGTAACTTCCGCTTCCGGGGTGAAAGTTCGTTCTACCGGGAACCTGCCTTCCGGTTTTATGCCGGAAGCGCAAAGCACAGGCCCGCTGCAGCGTTCCGCAGCGCAAACCACCCAGATTCAACCGCGTGGAGAATTTTCCAAGACGCGTCTCAGTTTCGATTAGTTCCGCCTGAACAGGAGAGTGCCATGCCATTGGTAAAGGTAGTACGCAAGGGAGTAACTGCAGCGGTGCGCAAGGTGCCCACCTCGACCGCCGCGGCGATGATGCCCATGACGCTAAACCGGGTTGGTGCGGAGGCTGCATCGGAAACGGAAGACCTAACCAAGGTGGAAGACCTGGGCGATGCCTTTCGCAAGTTCGAGCCCAAGCTGAAGTTTCAGGGATATGCTGGCAAGGACGAAGCGGAGTTTCGCGCGGACTTCGAGTTCCGCTCCATCAAGGACTTCGACCCGGAGAATCTGCAGAAGCGTCAGGAAGTGAAGGACGAGGATGGGGAGTCGCACTACCTGCGCAACGATCTGGCCGACCTGAAGACAAACATCGACCTGCTGTACCGATTGAAGGATCGCTGGAAATTGCCGGCGGTTCGCCGTGCGTGGGGCAATGCCGGCCAGAGGCAAGAGATTGTTGAAGCGCTCGGCAAGCTGCGCAACGAGCTGCAGCGCGTCGCGGAAGGGGAAAAGTAGACCATGGCAGAAGCCCAGACGTTGACCCGCACCACGGAACAGAGTCTCGGCAACACTCCTGCGCGTGAGCTGCTGCAGGACATCTTTGCCGACCTGCATCCCGGTCTCACGAACGAAAAGCGCGACATTGCGAGTATCTTTTCTGCCAGCTCAGCCAAGGAGTTTCTTGGGCAGCTCACCAATTTTGAGCAACTCATCCGTGCAGACGACAGCTATGAGCAGACGGTCAAAAAACTGCAGGGACAGATCGACAGCGCAGAAACCGTGCGCGACCAATTGCTCTCGCAGATTTTTGAGCAGATTCGACCGATCGAGCTTTCTTACCGGCAGTTGCAGCTCTTCTTCGAGAATTCCAAGGTGGGTGACGGCAAGGTCCGCAAGCCGGTGGAACTTTTTATCCTGAACGCCGATCCAAAGGCGATGGAAGATGTCTTTTCCATGAACATCGCTGCCGTCGAGCACTTTGTGACGCAGCGGAATGATAACTTCAACTTTCGCGACGATATCTGCAACCTGGTTGTGCCCGGCTATTATCCGCAGCCGATTCGCGAAAAGCTGGAGACCCTGGCGAATACCTGGGGCATGCTGCTGATCGGCGACCTGGACGATGAAACCTCATTCAAGAACGTCGAGCGCAACTTCCTGCCCGGCGGCAAGTACGAGTTCCTGAAGCGCCCGGACGATGCCGCTGCCTCGGACGTGTGCCTGATGGGTTATCTGCAGATGCGTCCCGCGCACTGGTTTGAGAAAGACGCATCCGTAAGCGATGGCCTGTATGGCCCACCGTCCATGGTCTTTGCCGGTGCCGTCGCACGTGCCGACGATGCGCAGGGCATGGCGCAGGGCCCGGTGGGGTCTCGATTCGGCCGCGTGAATGGCGCGGCAAAGGCGCGTATCGAGCCGCTCATCGGCCAGATGGAGCACTTGTCGATGGAGCGCCAGCTTATTCCCATCATTCGCGATGCGGACAACCACCTTTGCTTTTACGGCTGCCGCACCCAGGCAGACGATCCCTATGGCGTGCTGAAGTTTTTCACGTCCTATCGAATTCTCCGCTACCTGGAACGCTGCTGCCGCCACTACCTGCTGCAGGTTGCCGGCCAGGTGCTGACGCGCGACTTCATGGACGGTCAGATCGAGACGCCGCTGAAGCGTCTTCTGGATGAGCAGGTGGAACAGGGCTCCATTCTGGGCTACGACCTGTTCGTTGATAAAGACTCGAACAAGCGCATGCAGGGCATCTGCGACATCACATTGAGCGTGATGCCGACAGGTCCGGCAGAAACGTTTGTGCTGAAGATCGATGTTCCCGAGTTCAGCAAACAGGAAGCCGGAAAGAACTAGCGTGAGGCGTATCTATGAACCGAATCCGTTTTCAGGTCGAGGCGCCGAAGGCAGGTGCTGCTGCTCGTGTTGCAGAGCAGGACGGCAGAACCCGCAGTTCGGGTTCGCTGGCCGGTTCTGCGGCGCGGGCTGCGGAACAGTCAAGGCACGCCGAGCAATCGATCGGCCACCAGGCGAATCGTATGGTTCGCATGCGCGCCACCGGTGGTAAGGTGTTTCAGCCGGAGCAGCCGCAGCCGGCCTCCGCATCGGCCGCACAACCGCCGGTGCGTTCTTCTGCCGCAGCTACAGTTCCACAGGATCTTCAAGTTTTGGCCTCCACTCCAGCCGAAGATTCCAGTCAGCCCGGTCCTCTGCAAACCGCAGTCTCCCGGGTCCATTCACTCGTCCGCTCATTCTTTCCCCGGGCGGACGGGCACACCCTGAACGCATCGAGCGCTCTGTCTCGATCAAAGGCGTAGGAAAAGGAGTTTTCCCGTGGCAAATCCGTATCGCACGACCGTAACCATCGACGGTCACAAGTTTCAGGCAGTCACCACCAGCGTCAAGTTCAACACGGCAAAGGACCGCGCGGGCGTGGCGCAGATGGGTTCGCTGGCCACGAAGATCCGTGTCTGGGCCGACCTGCACGACGATGTGAACCTGCCGTTCTCCACCGTCAAGTCGCTCTTCGACCTCGCCAATGTCGTCACCCGCGACAAGATCAAGGCCGTAAAGATCGAGTTTTGGAAAGATGATTCGCAGCAGGATGCGTTGATCTCCTACAGCTTCAACGGTTGGATTCGCCGGTTTGAAACTTCGAACCCGCTGGATTTTCTGCCGCGCGGCATCTCCACATCCACCGAAGATGCCCTTGCGGAAGGTGCCGCCCCCAGCCTGAACCACATGCTCGTGCTGGACATCGAACCTGCCCTCAATCAGCAGAACTTCGGCGATGTTCGCCTGAGCAACTAGGCGTGACCCTTTGTTGCGACGCTTCCGAACCATTGCGCGCCTCTTGAGCGCTAAC
>CALMAP010000011.1 GCA_937859825.1 uncultured Terriglobus sp.
CGTCACGCTACACAATCACCCCACCCCGCGGCCCTAAACGCCGGCGGTTTTCTTTGGAAGCGACATGCAGAACAGCAGCAAGGAGCAATCGATGAGTCCCGCCATGATGGAAAGCGTCGCCGTCGAATATGACCAACTGGTCGCCTCGCCCCCTGGATTGGCCGACCAGCACTCCCCTTCAGTTGTCATTCCAAAGTTCCAGCGGATCGTGCTGACTGGCTTTATGGGCGCGGGTAAATCCACCATTGGACGTGTGCTGGCCGCGCAACTCGGCTGGCAGTTCCAGGATGTGGACTACGCAATCGAAGCGAAAGCCGGTATGCCGGTTCACGAAATCTTCAGCAAATACGGTGAATTTGTCTTCCGCCGCATGGAGACATCGGCCGTCGCGCACGCGCTAGGGGAACGGAGTAGCGTGATTGCGCTCGGTGGCGGTGCGCCCGAGGTACTGGCCAACCGTTTATTGCTGGAACAAACTCCGTCGACGGCTGTTGTGTTTCTCGACGCTCCTCTCGATCTCTTGATCGCACGATGTGCCGCGCAGGAGAATGCCTCTGTCCGGCCGAATCTGAGTGACCGGACAATAGCTGAGGAGCGCTTCCGCTACCGCATGCCTCTCTACCGCCGTTGCGCGCGGTTTCGCATTGGTACGGAGGACCGCACTGTCCAACAGACCGTCATGGCGCTGCTGGATCAGCTCGCTGGCTGATGCAGTACGACAGTTCTACATTCCTGAGCATCAGAATATTGTTCCAGGAGGCAGAAGCTGAATCTCACCCAGGAGTTCCATGCCCGTCGTATCGTTCGCGGACATATCATCTTTACGATCGCAATCCTGGGCACAATGGCCCTGTGCTTCCAACTGCGTCATGTGCTGGAAATTCTGTATGTCTCCGGATTGTTCGCCGTGGTTCTCAATCCAGTTGTGAAGCGCATTGAAATGCTGCACATTCGCAGTTGGACGCCGAACAAGGCTATTGCGATTCTGGTGCTGTTTGCCGGTCTTCTTCTGGCAGGTTTTCTTTTCTTCTGGATTGGCCTTCCACCCGTAGCCAACGACTTCAGCAACTTTATAAGCGACCTTCCCCACCGGATACCGCAGATGTTGGACAAGGTACGAGGCCTTCCACTGATGAACCGCGTTGACCTTGGGAGGGTTTCGGCGGACGCGCAGAACAGCCTGGGTGCGGTTGCCGCCTATCTCTTCACTTCCCTGCCACGATGGGCGGAGCATTTGCTGGATCTGGTGACGGCAGTGATCCTTTGCATCTATTTCATTCTCGAAGGCGAGGAAGTTTATAAGTACTTTCTTTCGCTCATTACTGCCGACAAGCGCGTGAGGCTTGCAAACACGATGCTTGTCGCAGAGGAACGCGTCTCCAAATGGCTGATCGGCCAGTTGGCCCTGATGGGAATCGTTGCGGTGTATAGCCTGATCGTCTTTGGCGCGCTGCACGTGCGGTATTTCGTCCTGCTCGGTATTCTGATGGGCATTACCAACATCATTCCAGTGGCCGGAAACCTGATCACGATCGTGCTTGCCCTTCTGGTAGCCGCGAGCGATAGCTGGACCAAAGCACTGGGCGTGCTGATTGCCTACCTCGTCTACACCCAGCTTGAGAATGCCTTCCTGACTCCGCGCATTATGAAGACAAGCGTGGATCTGATGGGCGTGACTGTGCTTGTCGCCCTGTTGTGCGGTACAGCACTGGCAGGTATCGTTGGCGCCCTGGTCGCGGTGCCGACTGCGGCAATGGTGGTCGTGTTCGCGAATGAATATCTTGTTCAGCACCCTCAGCCAAGAGACAGCTCCGAACCGGTTGTGGCCTGACGGGGAGCGCACTTTCAAGCGATTCTGGCTCCGCATCCCCCGAGCGTATTCTTAAGAGCAGAACTTTGAACGCAACCGCCTCCATTGCCGCAGAGCAGAACCTTCGTCGCAGCACACTGCTTGCCGATTATGCCGAACTGTTCAAGCTGCGCATCACGATGATGACCGTGATCACCGCGGTTGCAGGGTACTACCTCGGTTCTCTGCGTTCCGGCATAAGCCCGCTGCATTCGCAGTTTTTCGAGGCGATGGTGGGCATCGCCGTCGTTTCCGCAGGCTCGAGCACACTGAATCAGGCACTGGAGCGGCGCACGGATGCGCTGATGCCAAGGACGGCGCGCCGGCCAATGGCTGCTTCGCGCATCGGGCTTGTGCACGGGCTTATTGTGGGTCTGCTCTGCGTTAGTGGCGGCTCACTCTTTCTGGCAGTCACGACGAACCCGCTTACGGGTTTCCTCACTCTGCTCACAGCAGTGAGCTACGTTGCGATCTACACGCCGCTGAAGCGCATCAGCATGGTTGCCACATTTGTGGGCGCGTTTCCGGGAGCTTTGCCGCCTTTGATTGGCTGGACGGCGGCACGAGGCACGATCGAGTGGTCCGCCGTTGCACTCTTCAGCATCCTGTTCGTCTGGCAGTTTCCTCATTTTGAAGCAATCGGGTGGCTCTACCGGACGGACTATGCACGAGCCGGCATTCGGGTAACCGCAGTTGCCTCACCCGGTGGATGGGTGACCGCGGCGCAGGCACTCTTCTATGCGTTACTGATGATCCCGGTAAGCCTCTGGCCTGTCGCACTCGGTATGTGTGGGTGGATTTACGGCGGGATCGCCGCTGTGCTCGGCGCTGGCTACCTGGCGTACACGGTACGTTTTCTGAAGATTACCAAAGGGCTGTCGGCGGACGAGTCCCGTAAGCTGGCGCGTGATCTACTGCGGTTCAGCGTAATTTACCTGCCGCTGCTGCTCGCAGCCATGATCCTCAACGCAAAAGGGCGGATTGCTTACTGATGAGTTCTTGTCCTCCAACCATTCCGCTTCGGGAACGGCTGCATACACCGGCTTCCGTTGTCTGGGCCATTCTAGGTGTATCGGTGGTTGCAAGCCTGTTCCTCTTCTGGCTCGTATACGTGCATCCGCCATCGGACGCAACGCACTCGCATCTGCTGTTTCTGCCTGCACTGAACGCTGTGTTGAACGGGCTTGCCGCGATCGCGCTGGTAATCGGCTTCGCCAACATTCGTGCGCGTAACGTACGACACCACCGCACGGCGATGTTCGCGGCGTTTGTTTTCTCCACGTTGTTTTTGGTTTCGTACATTGCAAACCATGCGTTGCATGGTGAGTACCGTTTGCCTATCGCCCACATTGGTACGTTGTGGACGAGCTACATTCTGCTGCTGATCTCACACATCACGCTCTCGGTCATTGCACTGCCCCTCATCCTCATTACGTTCTTTCTCTCGCTCAGTGAGCGCTTCGCGCAGCATCGCCGCCTTGCACGATGGACGTTTCCCATCTGGCTCTACGTATCGGTCACAGGAGTGGTCGTGTTCCTTATGCAAGCCGCGATCCGCCGATGAGCGAGCAGAATGACACGCGCGTACCCGGCCGCATGCGCAAGGACACGCGAGCAATCCTGCGCGTCGCCATACCTATCGCGATTGTGGGCCTGCTGTGCTGGCTTTACGTCCTGCTGCACGGCGGAGTATCCGCTCACGGCCCGACCACGACCGGAGGCTGGATCGCATTAATGCTGGGATTGGGCTGCACCCCAACAGGGCTGCTCTTTCTCCTGCTTGGCGTGGGCAAATACTTTGAAGACCGGAAACGTGCTTTCGTAGACCCGGCGAACAAACATTAGCTGCATCTGACGTCTTTCTTCACATCGCCATAAAGACAGGCAGGATGATCACCAAGGAAACGATTAGGCCAGAGCGGGTTCTATCGCAGAAGCTGCAGGCCGTTCCGGAAGTCGTGCACGGCTTCTCAACCCGGCAAGGTGGGGTAAGCGCCATATCTCAGCCGGGGCGTTCCCGAAGCGGTGGCGATCTCAATCTAGGCTATTCCGAACACGACGCCGAAGAGAATGTACGTACGAACCGGAAGCGATGGCTGCGGGCACTCAGCGTGGACGATCAGGATTTCCGCTTCGTTCTGTTGCGACAGGAACACAGCAAAGTCATTCATACGATCCGGAACCGTGAAGAAGCGGCCGATGACTTTACCCGACCGGGCACCCTGCAAGGCGACGGCTTGATAACCGATGTTCCGGGTGTGCTGCTGACGGTACAGACAGCAGACTGTGTTCCTGTGCTGCTTTGCGATCCTGTCCGCCGCGCAGTGGGTGCATTTCATGCCGGCTGGCGCGGCACACTCGCCCGCATCGTTGAACATGCTATCGAGTCGATGCAGGAGCTATATGGAACGAAGCCTGCAGACATCATCGCCGCGATCGGACCCAGCATCGGTCCCGAGAGTTACATCGTAAGTACCGATCTTTTACAGCAGTTCGCCGCAGAATTCGACTACGCCGCGGGTCTGTCTCGGAAGTCTGAGCAGCAAACGTATTTTGACTTATGGGAGGCGAATCATCAGCAATTACTTCGGGCCGGTGTCCCTGCGAACAATATCGACGTCACCGGTATGGATACAGCCGCTGATACGACACGCTTCTTTTCTTACCGCGCGGAGCACGGCCGGACCGGGCGAATGATGTCTTCCATCGGACTTCAACCGTGAATCAGTCAGTTAAAGCGAGATGGATTCGTCACCGGTGTGCTCACGGGCGAGACGCTCGCTTAAGCGCATCAGCGATTCTCCACTCTTTGGAAGAACGAACAGGGCCTTCTCTTCGCTCCAGTCGAGCTTGAAGCTGGTGGAGAGCGCAGAGATCCAGACCTGGCGCACCGGGGTATTCGGCGTGAAGACGAACTTGCCTTTTGGCTCGTCGAAAACCACGTTCAAGACACCGCTGTTTTCTTCCACCTCAAAGCCGCCTTCTTCTTCCGCGGCAATCAGGGCCTGTTTTAATTCGTCCAGTGCGCGATCCGCTTCGCGCCGAAAGGTCGCTTCGTCAATCATGTAGCGAGTTTACCGCGCATGCATGAGCGTTGCAGCCTCAGACGCACAGGCCTGTCACGTGGCGCGTTTGGCTTCGCGCGAAGCCTTTTCAGCCAGCCTGGCAGCCTTGGCGCACGTGGGGCAGCGGCGGCGGGACAGGTCGCGGTTCTTACGGCGGCATTGAATGCAAAGCCCCTGTGCAGCAAGAGCATCACGGCGGTCGGCTGCCTGCGCGTTTACATGGTCACGGTTCTGCTCACGCCATTGCTGGACGCGCAAAGCTGGATTGACTTTGCCATTGCTCTTGATTGGGGTGCGCTTGGACGCCATCGGCTTACCTCACTACGCTACGAACGCGCGCGGCTAGAAAGGAATGTCGTCGTCCGTGATGCCTTCGTTCGCATAGTCGTCCTGCGCTGGCGCGCGCTGCTGGTCGAAGCTGGCGGTGTTGTTGCCGCGCTGAGAATAGCCACCCTGATTGCCTGCGTAGCTCGAACCCCCGCCACCGCCTTCACTGCCGCGGCCGCCAAGCAGCGTGAGTTCGTTCACGATGATCTCCGTGCGGTATTTCTTCTGGCCGCTTTCTTTGTCGTCCCAAGAACGCGTCTGTATCTTGCCTTCGATGTAGAGCTGAGTACCCTTCTTGACATAGTCGCGCACGATCTCGGCAGTGCGGCCGAATGCGACAAGATTGTGCCACTCCGTTTTGTCCGTCCAGTTGCCGGTCTGGTCTTTCTGGCGGTCAGCCGTGGCGAGCGTGATCTGCGCAATCACCATGCCGCCGGGCGTTGCGCGCATCTCCGGGTCTTTGCCCACGTTTCCCAGCAGAAATACCTTGTTTACGCCCTTTGCCATCGCCACACACCTCGTCGAATCTCACACGGAGCATAGCAGATTTGGTGCCGGAACTTCGTGGTGGCTCCCGGCTGTGGCGTGCGTGCCGTACCATTTGCATGG
>CALMAP010000012.1:0-7637 GCA_937859825.1 uncultured Terriglobus sp.
CTGGTATGGCAATCTGCCGGGCGGCGTGAAGTCCGACCGTTGGC
This sequence comes from uncultured Terriglobus sp., assembly GCA_937859825.1. Taxonomy (GTDB): domain Bacteria; phylum Acidobacteriota; class Terriglobia; order Terriglobales; family Acidobacteriaceae; genus Terriglobus. The sequence continues at coordinate 45 of CALMAP010000012.1, forward strand.
AGCAGCAGTTTGAACGCATGTATCCAAAGAGCGTTTTTCCAGGCCCGGCATACGCCATGCTCGGCAATCACGATTACCAGATGCTGCCGCCGGAAGTGAACAAGGTCGAAGCGCAACTGGAGTACGCCCGTACCGCCATCGACGAGAGCGGAGCCCGCAGCCGATGGACGATGCCCGCGCGCTGGTACACCTTCGATTTTCCAAAGCAGAAGCCACTGGTGCGCTGCATCGTGCTCGACAGCAACATGCCGTACGCCGACGGACGACCCCAGCATGGTGCCAGCTTCACCATGACTCCCGCGCAGCAGCAGGAGCAGCTGCAATGGCTACGAACAGAGCTGGCAAAACCGCGTGAGACGCCATTCCTGGTCGTTATGGGCCACCATCCCATCTACTCCAACGGACCCCATGGAGACCACCCGGTGCTGGTGCGCGACTGGGCTCCGCTGCTTGCCAAGCACAAGGTGGACTTCTATCTCGCCGGGCATGACCACGACCTGCAGGTGCTGCAGATTGCAGGCGAGCCGACGACCCACTTCCTCTCAGGCGGAGGCGGCGCCGACTTGTACGTGCTGAAGCAGAACGACCTCGACCGCGGTCCTTATGCGCAGGAGGTGCATGGCTTCAGCCATATGTCGGTTACGCGGGACGAACTGCAGTTGCGGCATGTGGATACGGGTGGACGATTGTTGTTTGGAGTAAAGAAGCGGCGACAGGGGAAGCTGCGCGTGTTGTGAATGAGAGCGAGTGATCAAACGCTAGTTGCTAGCACCCGGAAGGAACACTTGTGTGGGTTGGCCATCAAGATCGACAGAGATGTACAAGCGCTCGGTAATAAGCTGGGATCTGTTTGCTCTAGCTTCTCTCATTAGTTCAAGTGTTTGTAGATTGCTCCTGATCGGATCGAGTAGAGATGCCAGATCGTGTATGAAGCGAGTCTTCTTGGCCTCGGACTCAAACCACCAACAGTCATTTAATGCTTTGTCTCTCTTCGGCTCATACTGTAACAAATAAGCTTTCATCTGTTTCTGAAAGCTGTTGACCAGTCCAAAAAGCCTTCGCGTGGCAATGGTGTCGTTCTCAAAATCGAGCAGTACCTCACAGCAAAGGGCAGTTTCTAGAGCGATTGTGCCACGTACCATGCTCCGGCTGAACTCCTCTGTAGCCTCTAGTAATGCGTCGGATCTCCTTGAGGCATCTAGCTTGGACAACCAATCGTTTGCCCATTCACTTCCTATAGCTAACCCTTGCTTCACTTTCTCTATTGGACCAAGCGGGATCGCAGAAAGCTTTTGCTCTGAGTGTTGGTTAAGAGTCGTCAGGCATCGCTGAGCAATTCCTGTGCATTCCCGAAGGTGTTCTTGCAAAGCCGTAACGCTGGTCCGTGAAATTCCCAATACCCGATAATCCTCTGCTGCGATGCGCACATAGTCAGCAGCGGCCTCAAGTTTTGAACGTTCCTGCGAGTCCATCATCTCCAAAACCTTATTTATTTGGGAGGCAAGGTCTCGTAGGTTTGTATCTATCCGAGATAGGAAGTACTGTCCAGTCAGCAATGAAAATGCTGCAAAACACTGTCGCGCAATGTCGAACCTCTGGCTTACGATGTGACCCTGTTCGGTTATGCGCCCATTCAGGCTCACTGCATTTGCCCGGTCTCCAAGTTCGCTATGCATCAGGCGTAAATCTCCTGACCGCAAAGCCTCTAGGGTCTCGGGAGAGAAGGTGACGGCGTACAAGCCGGCTGGATTGTCGACCTTCTCAAGCACCGTTCCAATAATTTGACTTAAAGGAAATATGCTTGCTGTGACTGTCCGTTCAAATCCGTTTGGAAGTACTGCTACATGTTGAACATCCATGCTTGCTCTTGAATGTTGCGCAACTTCCAACGTCGGCCACTGGAGAGGTTCGATCCCACCTCTGGCTCTCTTCTGCCAGAGCCACATAACCGAGATACCCGCCACGACGAGGCACGTCGCTAAGAACCAAAGACTGTTTGGCATGCGCAAAACCTACAAGGAAGGTGTTTTCAGGTCAAGCGCATACTGTCTACTGGAAATTGTTGCGCCTTCGGCGGAACTCCGGTATATTCGAAAGGTTGGCCAAAAGGCCCGCCAAACCAGATCTTTGAGAGAAGTGACATGGCTGGACAGCAGAGAATCCGTATTCGCCTGAAGGCGTATGACTACCGCGTGCTTGACACGTCCACCGGCGAAATCGTTGAGACCGCAAAGCGCACGGGTGCGCAGGTTGCGGGGCCGATTCCGCTTCCCACGATGAAGAATAAGTATTGCGTTCTGCGCTCACCCCATGTGGACAAGAAGTCGCGCGAGGCGTTCGAGATTCGGACCCACAAGCGGCTGATCGACATTCTCGAGCCGACGCAACAGACGGTGGACGCCTTAATGAAGCTCGATCTGCCTGCGGGCGTCGACGTGGAGATCAAGACCGTTACGAAGTAGTCCGGCTATGGGTTTGCGGTGTAGTTCACTGCAAACTCCTTCGCTCAGGAACAGGGTGTCGGCGGCAGAGGCCAAAGCAGGTCCTTCGCTTCGCTCAGGATGACACTTTAGTAAAAGAGCAGTAATTAATTCAACCGGCAGTGCCTGGCGTTAGCCGAGGCATGATGAGGAGCAGCAATGGCAGTTACAGGTATTCTCGGCAAGAAGATCGGCATGACTCAGGTCTTCGACGAAAAGGGTGAAGTCCACCCGATCACCGTCATCAAGGCGGGCCCCTGCGTTATCACCCAGCTCAAGACCTCCGCGAAGGACGGCTACGATGCCGCCCAGATCGGATTGGTCGAGTTCGTCAAGGCCAGCAAGATCAACAAGGCGATGACCGGCCACTTCGCCAAGAGCGATGTTCCCCCTGTCCGCGAGATCCGCGAAGTCGGCATCGAGTCCGCTTCCGGTTCGAACACGGAAGGCGGAGACACCGTGAAGGCTGGCGACCGTGTAATGGTCGACATCTTCTCGGATGAGAAGTTCGTCGACGTGATTGGCACCAGCAAGGGCCGTGGTTTCGCGGGCGTGGTTCGCCGGCACGGCTTCGGTGGCGGTCCCAAGTCGCACGGCCATATGTTCCAGATTCAGGGTTCCATCGGTGCATCGTCGTTCCCGTCGCGCGTGTTTCCCGGTCAGCGTATGCCGGGTCACTTCGGCGACGCGCAGATCACGGTGCGCAACCTCCGCATTCGCGGTATCGACGTGGAGGAGAACCTCATCATGGTCGAGGGCGCGGTTCCCGGTGCTCGCGATGGCGTGGTTCTCGTGTCCAAGGCGAAGGCTCCGCCGCGTGAGCGTCGTGGGTTCGCCGGTTCCAGTACGGTCGATCCGCTGAAGGCTTCCAAGAAGGCTGCCCCAAGCAAGAAGAAGTAAGTACCAGGCCGGGTGATCACTGGTCACTCGGCTTCCGTGGTAACCAGCAACACCTGCACCCTGCGCAATCCGGCTTGCCGGTTTGGACGGCAGGGTGACACAGCGAAACAATGGCGGCCGCAATAGCACGGCGTCGAAGGAAGCCAACATGGCAAAGATCAACGTAATCGATCTCAGCGGAAACAAAGTCAGCGAGCTTGAGCTTGCGGACGAGGTTTTCGGTGTCGAGGTCAACGAGGCCCTCCTCTGGGAAGCGGTGAAGCACTATCGTGCATCGCTGCGTCAGGGAACAGCAGCCACCAAGAACAAGAAACTGGTCTCCGGATCGGGCAAGAAGCTGTGGAAGCAGAAGGGAACAGGCCGTGCTCGTGTGGGTTCCGTGCGTTCTCCTATCTGGCGTCATGGCGGTACCGTTCACGGACCGCAGCCCCGTTCCTACGACTACCAGTTCCCGCGCAAGAAGCTGCTGGGCGCCCTTAGCTCCGCCCTCGCTTCCAAGCTGCAGGACGGCAAGCTGACGGTGGTCTCCACGCTCGAAGCGGCAGAGCCAAAGACGAAGACCTACCGCAAGATGCTGGACACGCTTGAAGCCAAAAAGACGGCCCTGCTTGTCGAGAGTGGCAACAAGCTGAGCGACAACCTCTTCTACGGTTCGCGTAACCTGGACGGCGTCGAACTGGTCCTCAGTTCGGAAGTCCACCCCTATGACCTGCTGCGCTACGAGCACGCCATCTTCTCGCAGGATGCCATCGTCGCCCTGCAGGAGACGCTGAAGAAGAACGTGTCCAAGCGCAAGCTGCAGGCACAGAAGGAGGCTGCGTAAATGCCGGCACTCTATAACGTGATCCGCCGCCCGCTCATTACAGAAAAGAGCATGGGCGCGAAGGAGACGGAGGGCACCCTGGTGTTCGAAGTCGCCCCCAATGCAACCAAGACCGAAGTCAAGCAGGCAGTCGAGCTTCTCTTCAAGGTGAAGGTCGCAACCATTCGTACGGCGACCATGGCAGGCAAGGAACGGCGCCGCGGCCGCTTTACCGGTTTCCGTCCTGACTGGAAGAAGGCATTTGTCCGGCTGAAGTCCGGCGAGAAGATGCCGGAGTATGTCAACAGCCTGTAACGAAGCAGCGAGTCGGCAGGGGAGCGAGTTAGCGAGTCAGCTTTTCGCTCTGTAACCTCTGATAGCTCCATAGAAGTTAAGTATTTCGTCCGCGCGCCTGACAAGCTATGCGGAAGGCAAGGAAAAGAAATGCCGATTAAAACATTCCGGCCCATTACGCCGACACTGCGCTTCCAATCGAAGCTGGTGAACTCGGACATCACGACCAGCGAGCCCTACAAGCCGCTGCTCAGCGTCAAGCAGCGAACGGGTGGCCGCAACAGCACCGGCCGTCTCACCATGCGCCACCAGGGCGGTGGTCACAAGCAGAAGTTACGCCTCATCGACTTCAAGCGTGACAAGTACGGCATTCCCGGTACGGTCGCGACTATCGAGTACGATCCAAACCGCAGCTCCCGCATCGCACTCATCAGCTACCGTGATGGCGAGAAGCGCTACATCCTGCAACCGGTCGGTCTCAAGGTAGGCCAGGAAATTATGAGCGGTCCGGAAGCCGACATTCTCGTTGGCAATGCTCTGCCGCTCAAGAACATCCCCGCTGGTACCACCGTGCACAATGTCGAGCTTCGTCCCGGTAAGGGCGCGCAAATGGTGCGCTCCGCCGGTTCGAGCGCTCAGTTGGTTGCCAAAGAGGGCGACTACGCCCTCCTGAAGCTGCCTTCCGGTGAAACTCGCCGTGTACTCGTCGACTGCATGGCGACCGTCGGCCAGGTCGGCAACACGGACCACGAGAACATCTCCCTCGGCAAGGCCGGTGCAAGCCGCTGGCGTGGTATTCGTCCGGCAAACCGCGGCGTGTCCATGAACCCGGTCGATCACCCGCACGGTGGTGGTGAAGGCAAGACTTCCGGCGGACGTCACCCTGTAACGCCGTGGGGACAGCCGACACGTGGCTACAAGACCCGTAACAACAAGCGGACCGATGTCTTCATCGTGAACCGCCGCAGCAAGTAATTCAGGGAGCGAGAGGGATACATGGCACGTTCTACGAAAAAGGGCCCGTTTATCGACGCGCACCTGATGACCAAGGTCGAGGGGCTGAACTCGGCAAGCAAGAAGGAAGTCGTCAAGACCTGGTCGCGCCGCTCCACGATCTTTCCGGAGTTTGTGGGCCACACCTTTGCGGTGCACAACGGCAAGAAGTTCATCCCGGTGTATGTGACCGAGAACATGGTCGGTCACAAGCTGGGTGAGTTCTCCGCGACGCGCACGTTCAAGGGCCACGCAGCCAAGACCGAGTCGTCGGCCAAGGGCAAGTAGTTCGAAGCAGCAGTAAGTCAGCAAGTCAGCGAGACGCTGCTTGAGTTAGAGGAAGACACTATGGCGAAGACAGCCGAGAAGAGCAACGTACCAGCCGTACGCGAGTTCCGCGCAGAAGCGCGGTTCCAGCGGACGAGCCCTCAAAAGGCGAAGCTGGTACTCGACACCATCAAGGGCCAGCGCGTCGAGCAGGCGCTAAATACCCTTATGTTTACCCGTAAGCGCATTGCTCCCGTCGTGGAGAAGGCGTTGCGTTCTGCGGTGCAGAACGCGAACTACCTGAGCCAGGAACAGGGCATCGATCTGGACATCGATCGCCTGTTCGTAAAGCAGGCCGTCGCGAATGAGGGCCCACGCCTGAAGCGCATTCGCCCGGCTCCCATGGGCCGTGCGTACCGCTACCAGCGTCGCCTCGCGCACATTATCGTAACGGTGGCGGAGAAGCCGGGTAACCCGACGGAAACCGCGACCCCGACGAAGAAGGCAGCCGGCAAGAAGACGAAGCCCGCCGCATAAGATTGGCGCTCGTGGTGAGCGCAGGTACTGAGTAAGTTCGCAGCCGGAGACGGGACCTGCGGACGCGAAGTGAAGGGATTAAGTTATGGGTCAGAAAGTCCATCCGTATGGGTTTCGTCTCGGCGTAAACAAGCCGTGGAAGTCCCGCTGGTTTGTCGAAAAGGACTACGACAAGCTGCTCATCGAAGACATCAAGCTGAAGGCCGAGCTTCGCGAGAAGCTCAAGGCAGCCGGCGTCTCCTCCGTTGAGGTGGAGCGTCCCGGCAACAAGCTGCGGCTTATTATCCGCACCGCGCGTCCGGGCATCATCATCGGGCGCAAGGGCGCGGAGATCGACAAGCTCAAGGCGGACATCCAGAAGCGCACCAGCCGCGAGGTGTTCATCGACATCCTCGAGGTGAACAAGCCTGAGCTCGATGCCCAGCTCGTCTCTGAGAGCATTGCGCTGCAACTTGAGAAGCGTGTCAGCTTCCGTCGCGCCATGCGTAAGAGTGTGGATTCCGCGCTGCGTTTCGGCTGCAAGGGCATCAAGGTTCGCGTCTCTGGCCGCCTGAACGGTAACGAAATCGCCCGCTCCGAGTGGTATCTGCAGGGCCGTCTGCCGCTGCACACCCTGCGTGCTGATATCGACTATGGCTTCTCCGAGGCAAAGACGACTTACGGCATCATCGGTGTGAAGACATGGGTCTACCGTGGCGACATTTACGAACAGAAGAAGCGTCGCGATGTTCGCACCACCACAGGCGCGTTTTAAGTCGAATGTAATCCGCCGGTCGGTTCGTTGACCGGCATGTACCAAGAGAAGCAGTGGCGCGGAGACTGGGCCGTTAAGGTCCAAGGCCGTGCAGGAGAGATGCAATTATGTTGATGCCGAAAAAGGTCAAGTACCGGAAACAGCAGAAAGGCAAGATGCGCGGCAAGGCATGGCGCGGATCGGAGCTGGCTTTCGGAGATTTCGGGTTGAAGGTCGTCGAGTGCGGCTACATTACCGACCGCCAGATCGAAGCCAGCCGTATCGCCATGACCCGCTACATCAAGCGTGGTGGCAAGGTGTGGCTGCGTATCTTCCCGGATAAGCCGATCACCAAGAAGCCAGCGGAAGTCCGAATGGGTTCCGGTAAGGGTGCACTTGATCACTGGGTTGCCGTGGTCCGTCCTGGCAAGCTGCTGTTCGAGATGGAAGGCGTTACGCCCGAGATCGCGAAAGAGGCAATGCGCCTCGCGAGCAACAAGCTCCCCCTCCGCACGATTTTTGTGCAGCGCCCCAACATCCAGGCGCCCGCTGGAAAGACCACCGCTGCGGCCTAAGGCCGTGAGCGA
>CALMAP010000012.1:7647-8652 GCA_937859825.1 uncultured Terriglobus sp.
CCTGAGCAGGCTGCGCAAGAGAGAGTGCAATGAAGGTTGACAAGATCAAGGAATTGACAGACAGCGAACTGGTTTCGCGTGAGTCGGAGACGGGCGAACAGCTCTTCCGCCTGCGTTTCCAGAAGAGCCTCGGCAACAACGAGGGAACCAAGAAGCTGCGCGAACTGCGGAAAGACATCGCGCGCATCAAGACCGTGGCGCGGCAGCGCCAGCTTGGCCATGTGGCTGCTCCTACCGAGAGCACGCAGCCGGTCAAGAAGTCGCGCAACAAGAAGGAAGCATAAGTCATGGCTGACACCGTAGAGACGACCACCACCGCACCGGCGGAGAAGATTGGTCACCGCACCGAGAAAATCGGCCTTGTGACCTCCACCAAGATGGACAAGACGATCGTGGTTTCGGTCGAAATGCGCAAGGCGCACCCGAAGTACCGCCGCGTGGTCAAGTCCAACAAGAAGTTCTACGCGCACGACGAGCAGAACTCCGCCCGCGTGGGCGACCAGGTTCGCATTCGTGAGAGCCGGCCGTTGAGCAAGCTCAAGCGCTGGACGCTGGAAGAGATCGTCCGCCGTTCGGCTTTGTCTCAACTGGCTGATACCAAGCCGGTCGCAGCAGCGAAGTAGTTCGCTTTCTCCTCAAAGCCCATCGTTTGTCATCCCGTAGCGTAGCAAAGGGATCTGCTTTGGAGCAGGCGAGGCAGTGACGGCTACCAACGCGCTCTACTCGACGAACGGTGCAGACTCAGTGCACCGGTCCTCTCAGAGGCGCAGCAGTAGAAAATTGACTGGGGCAACTAAGCCCCCGGTTCCTAAAGGAATCAGGAGAAAACAATGTCCGTTCAAATGAGAACGATCCTCGACGTCGCCGACAACTCCGGCGCACGTCGTCTGCAGGTGATCCTGCCGCTCGGCGGCGGCCTCGGCAAGAAGGCCGGCTTGGGTGACGTGGTCACCGCTGCCGTCAAGGAAGCTTCTCCCGATGGCACCGTCAAGAAGGGCAAGGTCG
>CALMAP010000013.1 GCA_937859825.1 uncultured Terriglobus sp.
GGTATAAGACGGGCCTTTGGCCCTGAAAACAAACGACCAAGTTTATGAAAGCACACTGAAAGTTCTTCAGGAAAACGCTAGGAAAGCTTCTTAAAGAAGCGCTATGAAGGGTTCTTTTGGAAACGCTACGGCAGGCAGACACGACCGATGACTCAAGATCTAAGGGCCAAAGGCCCGACAACATACCAGCCTAGGCCGAAGGCCTAGGTAGACATTCACCCAAACGACCAAGGGCTGAAGGCCCGCTCTATCTGCTTCACATATCAGGTCCAAAATGAACGAACTCGATCCCGGCAAACGCAACAGCATCGTCCTGACCGAAGGTCCCTCCCGCGCGGCCGCGCGCTCGTACCTGCGCAGCGTGGGCTTCAGCAAAGACGACCTGCACAAGCCCATCATCGGCATCGCCAACACCTGGACCGAGGTCGGGCCCTGCAACTTCCACCTGCGCAAGGTCGCCGAGGCCGTGAAGCAGGGTGTGCGCGAGGCGGGTGGCACGCCGATGGAGTTCAACACCGTTACCGTGCACGACGGCATCACGATGGGCACGGAAGGCATGAAGGCGTCGCTGGTCTCGCGCGAGGTCATCGCCGACTCCATCGAGCTGGTCGCGCGCGCCAACAGCTTCGACGGCTTGGTCTGCATCGCCGGCTGCGACAAGAACATGCCTGCGGCCATCATGGCGCTAGGCCGTCTCGACATTCCCGGACTCATGCTCTACGGCGGCAGCATCGCGCCGGGCAAGCTGCCGCAGCCCGACGGGACGATCAAAGAGATCACCATCCTGAACGTCTTCGAGGCCATCGGCTCGCACAGCGCGGGCACCATCAACGACGAACAGCTCGAAGCCGTGGAAGCCGCGGCCTGCCCCGGACCGGGTGCCTGCGGCGGTCAGTTCACCGCGAACACCATGGCCATGGCCGGCGAGTTCCTCGGCATCTCACCGATCGAGATCACCGGCGTGCCCGCCGTCTCGCCTGAGAAGATGACGGCCTCGCGCGAAGCTGGCCGCTTGGTGATGGATCTCGCCCGCAGGAACCTGCGGCCGTCGCAGATCGTCACGCGCAAGTCCATCGAGGACGCCTATGCGGCCGTCTGCGCCTCGGGCGGCAGCACCAATGCCGTGCTGCACCTGCTCGCCATCGCGCATGAGTACGGCATCCCCTTCACCATCGACGACTTCAACGCCATCAACGACCGCACGCCGCACATCTGCGATCTCTCCCCAGGCGGCAAGTACGCCGCGAAAGACTACCAGGAGGCGGGCGGCTCGCGCCTGCTGGCGCAGCGGCTGCTCGAAGGCGGGCTCATCTCCGGCGACAACGTGACCGTGACCGGCAAGACCATCCGTGAAGAGGCGCAAAGCGCGCACGAAACACCGAACCAGCCGGTGATCTATCCCCTCGACAAGCCGCTCAAGGAGACCGGCGGCCTCGTCATCCTCAAGGGCAATCTTGCGCCCGAGGGCTGCGTGATCAAGGTCGCAGGACACAACCGCCTCTTCCACCAGGGCCCGGCGCGCGTCTTCAACTGTGAGGACGACTGCTTCGGCGCCGTCGAGCGCGGCGATATCAAGCCGAATGACGTCTGCGTTATCCGTTACGAGGGTCCGCGCGGCGGCCCAGGCATGCGCGAAATGCTGGCCGTCACCGCTGCCATCAAGGGCATCCCCGAACTGAGCGAGACGGTCGCCCTGCTCACGGACGGCCGCTTCAGCGGAGCAACCCGCGGCCTAATGGCCGGCCACGTCGCCCCCGAAGCGCAACTCGGCGGTCCTATCGCCGCCGTGCACGAGGGCGACCTGATCACCTTCGACATCCCGAACCGCCAGTTGCGGGTGGAGATTAGCGATGAGGAAATGGCAGCACGGCTAAGTACCGTCCACCCGAAAGAATCCCGCTACAAGCGTGGTGTTTTTGCCAAGTACGCGAACAGCGTAAGCAGCGCGAGTATCGGCGCGGTGACATCATGATGGTGCAGCACAACGGCAGTATGCGGAGCAGCGAGCACCTGCGATCTTCCGCGCGTACTGCAAGTGCTAAGCGCCGGAGGCGCGACGGCATAACAGCCTGGGCCGAAGGCCCCGGTCAGCCCGTTCCCATGCCCGCAAGGGCTGAAGGCCCGGCGCATTCCTTACTCATCTCAATACCGACTACATCGATAGATCGCGCGGTGGCCGTTTGATTGAACAACTCAAATCGCTGCTGCACCGCGCACGCCACCTGCGTAACTCCGGCGAAGCCGCCGAGGCGGAGCGCCTGTTCAAAGAGGCCGCCGCGCAGGCGGAACTGCACCAGGCCGTCGAACGCGCCGAGGCGCTTACCGGTGTGGCGCAGACACGGCGCGACGCTGGCGACAGGATCGGCGCGGCCATCTATTACGCCGAGGCAATCACGCTGTTCCGCAATGCGAACGAACTTCATGCGCTTGCGGACGCGCTTCGCCATGCAGCGGAAGTCCGGTCGGAGATGGGCGAGTACGGTGTGGCGGGCGCGCAGATTCAGGAGGCGGTGCGGCTCTATCGCTCGTTCGATCCGCCCGCGCCGCTGGACATCGCCAACGCGCTGCGCGTGTGGGGATGGAACGACGAGCGGCAGGCACTCGTCGCCTGGCGTGAAGCGGCAGAACTCTATCGCAGCGCTGGCGTAACCGCAGGCGAGGAAGAATGTAATGAGCACCTGAAGCGGCTTGGTCCGCAGGAGCAGACACGATGAGCGACAAGACAGGCAACATGAACGCTTCTCCGACGCTGACCGGCGCGGAAATCCTTTGGGCCACACTCGCCGGCGAAGGCGTTACGACGGTCTTCGGCTATCCCGGCGGCGCAATCCTGCCGGTTTACGATGCGCTGCGCAAGTTCCCAACGATCCACCATGTGCTGGTGCGGCATGAGCAGGGTGCGTCGCATATGGCGGACGGCTATGCCCGCGCCTCCGGTCGCGTGGGTGTCTGCGTCGCCACCAGCGGACCGGGCGCAACCAACCTGGTGACCGGGCTTGCCACGGCCATGCTGGATTCGATTCCCATGGTCGCCATCACAGGCCAGGTCGCGAGCAAGGTGCTTGGCACCGATGCCTTCCAGGAAATCGACATCACCGGCATCACGCTGCCGATCACCAAGCACAACTTCGTTGCCACGCGCGCGGAAGACATCGCGCCGATGCTGCGCGAGGCTTTTCAGATCGCGCAGAGCGGCCGCCCTGGCCCGGTGCTGGTGGACATTACCAAGGATGCGCAGCAGACCAGCACGCCGTTCGACTTCGACGCGGCGAAGCCACGGCCCTATCGTCCGCATCCCATGCTGCGCGCCGAGTCGAACGAGATGCAGCGCGCCATTGAACTCATGCGCGCGTCCACGCGCCCGGTGATTCTTGCGGGTCACGGTATCAGCCAGTCCGGTGCGGAGCGCGAGGTGATCGCCTTTGCCGAGCGTCACAAGATCCCAGTCGCAACAACGCTGCTGGGGCTTGGTGCGTTTCCTGCATCGCATCCGCTCGCTCTCGGCATGATGGGCATGCCCGGCGAAAGCTGGGTCAACCATGCAATCCAGCAGGCAGACCTGATGCTCGCGTTTGGCCTGCGCTTCGACGACCGTGTGACCGGCAACCTTGCACATTACGCACCCAACGCGAAGAAGATCCACATCGAGATCGACCCGAGCGAGATCAACAAGAACGTAAAGGTCGATGTCGCGCTGATTGGTGATCTGAAGCAGGTGCTGCAGACCATCGCACCTTTGATCGATGCCGCAGGTTCCTCGCGCGAGCACGATGCGACGGGACAGTGGCGCGAGCAAATCCGCTCGCTCAAAGGCGACGCCAGCGTGCGCGACATCCTTACCCTTCCCGACAATGGCCACCTCTACGCCGCACACGTGATCCACGACATCTGGCAGGAGGCGAACGCCGCGGGACGTCTGGACCAGACCATCATCGCCACCGACGTGGGCCAGCACCAGATGTGGGAGGCGCAGTACTTTCGCCACGACCACACCCGCACGCTGATGACATCCGGCGGCCTCGGTACGATGGGCTTCGGCCTGCCTGCCGCAATCGGCGCGAAGATGGCCTGCCCCGAGAAAGACGTATGGGTCATCGCCGGTGACGGCGGCTTCCAGATGACTGCGGCGGAGCTCTCCACCATCCAGCAGGAGAAGCTGCACATCAATATCGCCGTGATCAACAACGGCTTTCTCGGCATGGTGCGGCAGTGGCAGGAGGCGTTCTACGACAAGAACTACGCCAGCTCGCCTATCCTCTCGCCCGACTTTGTGAAACTCGCCGATGCGCACGGCATCCCCGGTGCGCACGTCATGAAGCGGCGCGAAGTGTTGCCCACTGTAACCCGCGCCCGCACCGGCGAAGGCAGCTTCCTGATTAACTTTGCCGTGGAGAAAGAAGACGGCGTGTACCCGATGATCGCGCCCGGCTCCGCCCTGCACGAGATGGTGCGCAGGCCGAATCCGCTGCTGGAAACGAGCGAGGAGTAGGAAAGGATGAGAATAATCCGATCACTATTCGGCCGCTCGCGCGAATTAAAAGCACCGCACTCTTACGCCGTGTCACGGCGCATAAGAGAAGGTTCTGCTCGTATCGAAGGAACCTGCAATGTGGCTGACCTGGCGCCAACGGCGCGGGCTTATACCAGCCCAGGGCAGCGCCCTGGGTACTGCGATCCTGCAGGTCTAGAAGGGCCAACGGCCCGCCCGATAGAATTAATCCCAAAGGTATTGCTCGTCGCTCGCCACTTCATACCTTTTCAGGATAGCGCGCAACTCATCACGAAAATCTATTCTGCGGTGGTGCGCTTCCTGAGTGGCAATGTACTGCATCAACGCCTCAAAGTCGGAGCGCCCCACGGAGAAAGCGCCGTACCCACGCTGCCATGCAAAACCTTCAACACCTTGCGCCTTGAGCCAACGCGACGATGTTGTCTTCAACTTCTCGACAAGATCCGCAATGGTGATCGTGCGGGCAAGCCCAATGGCAAGGTGCACATGGTCAGCAATACCGCCAGCGCGATAGCACTCGCAACCAAGGTCCCGGGCGACAGTAGCCATGTAGGCGTAAAGGTCACGGTGAAGATCGTCGCGGAGCAGAGGCGCGCGGCCCTGCGTGCTGAATACCACGTGGACGAGAACAAAGGTGAGAGATTGCGGCACGTGGCAAAGTATAAAACGGGCCGTTGGCCCTCTGGTTTGATTCCTCCTATATACCCAGGGCGTTGCCCTGGGCTGGTATGGCGTCGGGCCGCAGGGGCGCGTTTTTTTACGTGGGGGGGGAATTGGGGGGGGGGCAGACAGGGAAAAGGCCAT
>CALMAP010000014.1 GCA_937859825.1 uncultured Terriglobus sp.
CCGGGTGTTGATTTCGGTAGGCTGACGTACTTGAAATCGAATCGCGCTACGTTGTTTCCGTGCTTCAGGTAAGCGTGAAGGTCGTCCAGGCCGGTGATCTGGGATTCCATCACCAGCGGCTCGATCTGCCGGTCAAGGGAGTAGTTCCGGCCCTGCTTCGCGCCGTCGTGTTTCGTCTCCTTCACGCGCTCGATCTCGACGTAGCCGATGGCTTTGGAGATCCACTGCGCGGCGTTCGGCTCGGCCGTCTTCATGAAGAGCTTGGTTGCGGGCTAGGAGACCATAACCTCGGCCAGCTTGTCACCGTAAATGGCTTGGAGCTGTGCCCTGCCCTGGAACCCGAGCACCATCGGGTTCTTAGATTTCCGGGCCTCGGTCAGAGCCGTGTGGAGCTGCGGAAGACGCTGCAAACTGGCCAGCTCGTCGATTACGAACCAGACCGTCTTCTGGTTCGGGGCGGGCTCATTCATCAGCCGCATTACGAGCAGGTCAATCCAGAGGGAATGCAACGGACGGAGCGTGTTCCGCTCGGTCGGGCGCGACGTAATGAACACCCAACCTTTGCGGGTTTTGGACCAGGAGCGAGCGTTCCACTCGCCATGAGCCTCCTTTTTTGTTGGCAGCAGCCGGAACGACTTTGCCACAATTCCGAGTGAAGAAAGCACACCGGCCCGCTGCGGTCCCGCGTTCTGGTCGATGTAGAAAGCCATCTCGGTTCCCTCTACCTTCGCAAGCAACTCCTTGTCGCTGGCAAGCCAATCGGCGAGCTGGTGGGGCGTCGGCCCGTACTTCAGAAGGTGAGCGAAAATCTGTGCTGGCGTCTGGTGAAAGAACTCGTCTTTGCTCTCACCGGTCGGCTGGTAGAGCGAGGCGGCAACGGCATCCGCTTCAGCGTTGGACTCAATCTCCTGGGCCGGACCCCAGTAAGGGCAACGCGCGTCCAAAGGGTTTAGAACGATGTCACCGCGCTCCGCGTCGAAGAACTTCTGGACGTACTCTGTCGCCGGATCGTAGACCACCGCGGAGTCCCCGCGCTCGGCAACCTGCATGAGGAGCTGGGTTATCAACTGCGTTTTCCCAACGCCGGTATCGCCCATCATCAGGAAATGCTGGGCCTCTTTCTTGGCTGGAATGCGAATCTTCCCCTGCATCTCCGTCGTGTTGAAACCGATGCCATCACCCTTCTGCTTGCGTGCAAACTCCTCGGGGTTCATGAGGACCGGACCGCGAAGGAGACGGCCATATTTCATCTGGCGAAACCGTCTCATATCCGCTGGAATGCTCACCCCGAGTAGGGCTGCAAGCGAGAGTGCGGCCCATCCCAGACTGGCAGCGTAGGAGCCAACAAAGCTGTCACCCTCGAAGATCGCGCCGCGCAGCCAGCGGCTCATGGCTACGTCTGTGAACGTCTCCGGCTTGCCGGTATAGAAGCCTCGGAACCCTTGGGAAAGAGGAAGAGCGGAGAGCTGAACCGGCACCCGACGCCCGTCCGGGAAGACAGTCTCACCGTCTTCAAAATCGACCGGCAACGCACGGCGCGACTGGACCTTTGGACCACCGAGATACACAATCTCGTAGCTGCCGTGCGCTTTGAAAAGCGAGCCTGCGGAACTGCGAAGGTAGGCTCCACTGTACGTCTTTTGGAGTGGTGGCAGACCAAACCGCAGGTGCTCCCAGCAAAACAACAGCGCGAGAAACAGGGCCAATCCAATCGCGGCATACGAGTAGACCGGGACGTTCGGCGGGAACACCAGAGTCTCTTTACGGCCCCATGCATTGTCTGGCATTTACTGCTCCTTCTGGGTTTGGCGGTACTGTTCTGTCACCTGGCTGGTGACGCTTCGTTTCTCGGCCCGAACGTGGTCCAGCAGGGCGCGGAACTGCTCGTCGGTGTAGTCCTCTCCAAGCGCAATCGGCCTCAGAAGATTCACCAGAAACATGCGCAGACCGATGAGTTCGGTTAGGAGAATGTCGTCCTTGGGGCGGTCGAATACAGCTAAAAGCTGCTCCCGCGCCCACTCACCAGCAGCTTGTTTCCGGCCCAACGCAAGCGCCTCCACACGCTCCCGTTCTGCCTGCGTGAGCTTCACGGTGAGCGAAATGACGCGTCCTGCACGCCCACGAGATCGCCGGATTCCCGCTCCGATAGTCTCGTCCAGATTGACTGCTGTTTCGCTCATGCTGCCTCTTCAGAGTGCGGGTTCCTATAGGAACCGAGAAGGGTCCTATAGGAACCCGTCCTCCGGTAAGTTCTTGATCTGTATACGGTTGCCAAGCGGCAACTTTTCTGGCGCTCTACACCACCCTGGAAGGGATGAAGTGTCATCCTTTCCCCTGTGCGCAGCACAGTTTTGTTTTAAGGGTGGGTAGAGGCTGCGGTTGCTGTTCATGCGAGTGCGAATGTTGTCGGCTATTTGGAGCCGACAGCGTGAGGGCTCGCCCCGTTCGTCGCGCCATTGCCATTGCCGTTCTTCTTGCTGGCTGGTGCTACGGCGGGCTTCTTGATGCGAAGGGCTGAGGGTGTCTCTCCGCCCTGGTTTGTCTCCAGGTATTGCTGAAAGTCTTTGTCCTTGGTAAACACATACTCAAGGGCTTGGTTCACCACATCGTCTGCGGAAGCCTTCGCGAAATGTGCGTACTGGTCAACCCGCTTCGCGGTTGACTCTTCAAGTCTTACGGTGGTCTCTACCTTCTTCGAAGCCTGGATGCTGAGCAGTGGCATGGGGCGGTTCTCCTCTTCAAAACTGGTTAGGCTGCGTGACTGGAATCGGACGTGGAATAGATCACATCGTGGTCATACGTCTGGGTGTGCTGGTCGTAGCCGCGAACGTGAATCAGCTCGCGAACCCTGCGCCTTCCGTCCGCTGCGCGTTCGCAGTACAGGGCAAAGTCGATGGCTGAGGCCGTCTCCGAGCGCATGAACGAATGGTTGAGGTTCGGCCTGGCGCTGAGGGCAAGGTTGGCAAGCCTGCCCAGCGCGTCAAGGGCACTGCTCGCGTGGATTGTGGAGAGCGTTCCACCGTGGCCGGTGTTCATGGCCTGCAGCAGGTCGTAACCGCACTCATTGCGAATCTCGCCCATGATGATGCGGTCGGGCCGGTGACGAAGCGCGGCGGCCAGCAGCTCGCTTGGCGTCACTGCAACCTGGCCGGGGATGGCATCGACGGCCTCCCACTGCACGGCGTTCGGGTGAGCAATCCGCAGCTCGGACGGCTGCTCGATCACACACAGCCTCTCGGTCATGGGGATGTGGTCCAGCAGCGCCTTCATGAGGGTCGTCTTGCCGCTGCCGGTCCCACCCGCGATGATGCCGTTCTTTCTCTGCATCACAAGCCCTACAACGAAGTCCCGCACCTTCTCCGGCAGACTGCCTGACGCCACCAGCTGATCGCTGGTGAACCAGTGATTGAACTTACGGATGGTCAGTGAAGGTCCGTCCTTCGAAGCGGGCGGGCCGACAACGGCAACGCGCGAGCCATCGGGAAGCCGTGTGTTGAGG
>CALMAP010000015.1:0-2844 GCA_937859825.1 uncultured Terriglobus sp.
GTTATAGATGGCTTTCCGGTGCCGCGCGGGGCGGTGATCATTCTCGGCGCTAACGAAGCGCTGTTGTGGGTCCATGGGCATGCTCCCAGCGTACAGAACACGCGTTTCAAGTATTACCAGGGAAAACGGCGTATACCGGCTCCCCTACTTCTCAAGCGATATAGAGGAAACTCTGACCTGGAGCTGGTCGCGAGAGAAATCCTTGGACTCTCAAAGATGAACTGGAATCACTTCGATTACTACTCTCGCCTGCCGGCAAGCCTGGAATCTGCAAGCGCAATCGCGAGAGTGGGGGAATACCTAAGTCATTATGGGAACGCTCCTTATGATTACCGATTACTTATCTAGTAAGAGCAATGGGCGCGTGAGATCGCACGTGATGAAGAGTCTGAATGCAGGAGAACTGCGTGCAGGATGATCTAAAAGGCGTTTGGGAACACATGCGCGAGCTGGGTCTTTGCGCGTTACAGCATGCGTTCTACCATGCCGCGCTTTACTCAATGGAGAATCCACGTTGGGCAGATCTGTCGGTGCTTCAGGCCGCACATGCAGCAGAATTGTTAGTGAAGGCACGCATTGCTTTTGAACATCCCCTGTTGATCTTCAGCAAAATTCCTGAGCCGCAAGCCGATTCGCCTGGAGTTCTAGACTTTGATTCACTTTTTGCAAGTGGACTAACGGTTCAGTGGAACGAGCTTCCAGGAAGACTATGGGCGACCACGGGGATTTCGTTAAACAAAGGACAGTTTCTCGCATTCGGACGCTTTAGGAACGCGATTCAGCATTTCGCCCCGCCTCTGGGACAGAACGCAAGTGATCAGACGCTAGATTTCATCTTCCGAGTACTGGACCCCTTCCTATATGCCACGTGGGACCTGTGTGCAATCGACTTTCACGAAGATCACGAAGACCAGTACGTTATCGGGGCCGTTGTCCGACGGGAACTGCCATTCCACATGTCAAAAAGGTTTGCCGAGTGCTTCGAACATTGGGATGTTGATTGGAATGGCGTCAGCCAGGAATATCGGGAGCAACTGCGGGGAGACGTACAGCGTGTCTTAGCAGACACCACGAAGTGAAAAGGGCACACAACGCATTCCTTGGAAGGAGAACCGATTGCATGCGCGTCATTCTGAACGGTCAGCGTGATGTTTCCAGTTTCGATGAAGCCTTGACGAGCCTTTTAGAAAATGCTCACTCCGTTTCTGCGGCCGTGAGCTACATACAGGTTGGTGGATGGGACCTCTTTTCGAAGCGTGCAAGGCACCTGAACTTCGGTGAGATGAGAATCGTCTGTACCGACCAATTCGACATCACCCAACCAGCTGCTATCCGAAGGGCTCTGGCGAAGAAGGTGCAAATTAGAAACTTCACCGGCTCTGGGGTTTACCACCCCAAGGTGTTCATAACAGAGGGAAGAGCAGGCGTACCAAGCAGGTTCTTATTGGGAAGTGCGAACCTGAGTACAGCTGCGTTCTCGAAGAGCTATGAGGCTGGAATCCTTGGAGAGGACGCCGCCATCCTGAGATCGCTTAATCGCTGGTTCGATGATCTCTACAGCAAGAGTGCCACACCTTTTACGAGCGATCTGCTTGAGCAGATGGATAGTCGCTGGGAAAAAGCTGCAGCGCAGCGTATTTGGAGGAGGACACAAGAGCGGAAGAGCGAAGGGCGCAAACAGGAGCGTGTTGAGGCTTTAGCGCCAGAAGATAGCGACGTTCTTGAAGACATCCTGGCAACACTGAGGCTTCCGCTGGGACTGCTGAACATTGATTATGCTGCGAATAACGTACGTAGCCTGGACAAAGTGATGACAGACCTTGCCAATCCTAACCGTGCCCAGTCTGGCAAGACTCGGAGCGAGCTGAAGCTGCTGGGACTGATGACAGGTTCAACACTCACGAAGTTAGGCCGTGACGCCCAAAAGGCCAGAACGCCGGCACAGGTGGCCCGCATCTGGTGCGCGTGGATCAAGAGCTCGCCTGAAGAGCAGTTGCGAGCCGTCAATGACCGTTTAGTTTCTGCAAAGCGGGTCTTTGCGCGGTTCTGGAAGCTCAAACCGGAGGTCATTCAGTTCTTCTTAACCAACGTGGAAAATAGACGGGAGAGAGGCGTGCTGCAGACTATAGAGTTGCTCTGCAACGGCAGGTCAGTTGTCCAGTCTCTCTCCATTGAAGAGTTCCGAATGCTTTCTCAACTGCTGCGATCTGAAAAGCTCCCGGCCTACATTCGGAACGAGATTCGGGAGTACGAAGACAACAAAGGGACGCGCGGCTGGAACAGCGATGATCGCCGAATCATGGTGAACGCTTGGCAAGAAGTCTAGTCGACCGGTCCTGCCGTCTCACTTTGCGAACGCAGGCGAAGCTACGCAGCGTCTCCTGAAGAAGCCTGTTGGATTCGGCAATCGCGGCAATGCGACTGCTTGTGCCAGACGTTCTGGCCTGGTTTGATGTCGTCACGCTTCCGAAAACCGAACTCTTGAATCTCTTTCGTAGTCGTGCAATGCGGGCAGTTCCAAGTGGGGTTGCCTGCAGGGGATTCTCCGCTTGGTTCTGGCAAGTCGACGGGCATCGTTCACCTCAGAAAGTGAATTGTTGGGTACTCCCGGATTGTAGCCGTGATTGGAGAAGCGCACCGATGGCCTGCTTCCATTCAGGCGCCTTTTGCTGCTCGCGTATATTGCTGCAGGCATCAAGGAGTTCTCGAACGTGCCGAACTTCGACCGGAGAACGCGTAAGAACGAATTTGAAGAATGCGGTGAAATCCTGAAGTGTAAGAGGAACGATATCGAGCCGCAGCTCATTGTCTGCAGCGTCATACCAGCTTCCTCGGCGAAACGTT
>CALMAP010000015.1:2854-12758 GCA_937859825.1 uncultured Terriglobus sp.
CGATTTGCCAGGAACAGGCCATATACGGGTTTCCCAGAGTTGTCTCTGTGGCTAATCGCGAGATCGGCAACATGCCTACGAACAGGCTCTCCCTCGGCGGCCTCCTGTCGTGAACTCTCCGTGAGCGTCACCTCAACGGCGAGCACAAATTCGGCAAACTCAAGAACAAGATCGGCTCCGTTACCTGGAGCTGTTGAGACAGGCAGAAAGTCCTGGTCCACCTTGAAGCGGCGTGCAGCGTATGGCGGAATGGTCAAGCTATCTATCGCGAGGAACGCTCGCCATAAGGCCCACTCGAAGTAAGCGGGCGCTTCGGCCTGCGGAATGCTGATCTCGTGTCCGTTGGCAAGAGTCTTGCGCTTCTGACGAGTGCTCAAGAGGTCCATATAGCCTGCAATCTCTTCCCACTCGGCTGCTTGCCGGTCTGCGTACTCCTCTTCGTTACGTTGTAACAGAAGCTCTTCTGCCTCGTGTCTCAGAACAGCGATGTCTCCCGCCGTCGTTGTAGATCTTTGGCCGAAGTCGAACGCGATCCTCCGCTCCTTCAAGAGGCGAATGAGGTCATCAAGCACCAATCTGGCCTCGTCGCGATTGTCAGTGGGCAGGGCAGCGCCGCTGCAGAGTCTCCGGAAGTACTCGACATCTGTTCCTGGCACGGCCCCGTCTGCCACGAGCCGCTCACTCAGCAGGCGCTTTTCCGGGACTAGCGCGATGCCGCGTCCCTTCGTCTGCACAAGGCCAGTAGCCTTCAGATACCGAAAGTTTGTGTCGGCATAGTCATTGAAGGTGCCCGGTACGTACCGGTGTTCGGTAGCGGCAGCCTGGTACTCTGCGCGGTCGAAGGCTCGTTTGCTCTGCGCGGCACTCCGCCGATCTCGCAGGTCTAAAACCCTCGACACCAGCTGCTGAATACCTTCATCAGGCGTGCTGAGCTGGACAACAAGTGCCATCTCTGTGAATCCAAGGCGTGAGGAATGGCCTTGCTGCTCCAGCCCCAACATAATTGAGAGGGCATGCCGTAGGGGAGAGAAAGGCTTGAACTTGTACGCTGTCTCCGTAGGAGATGGGATGAAGTATGCGGCCAGAGCGCGAAGAAAACACTCTTGCATACCTGGCACAGTCTCGGCCTTGATGAGGCGCTCACCGTTCTCCGTTATGCCGTCTTTCTGGCCGATCTGGTCTTGTGTTGTTGAAGAAGTCGCGGGGACCTCGGGCACCAGGAATCCAAGCTTCGTGAGCGCTGATCGCCACTTCCGGCCGACACTGTAGCTGACATCGCTGCCAAGCTCGACTACTCCACTTTGCCCCAACAGATCACGAAAGGCCTGTTCTTGCTCCCGTCCTCGGAGATTTCCGCGTAGTGGAGAACTGGACAACGCAATCAGCCCCTCGCGTAAGCGGAAGGGGCTGCGGACAGTCGTGTTGCCAAGGAGCCAAGGCCGCATCAGTATCCGACGAACAGATATTCACTCACGGCGTTGTTGTTGTCGCCCACCTTGTGGCCCTGGTTGCCGAAGGAGTAGCGGTGGTTTACAGGCACAACTTCGACGTGGGCCTTGTGTCTTGCCATGAGAGCAACCATCTCTTCCTTGGTGGGCTGGCTGTTGGAAGAGTAGGAAACCAGAAGCACGCTGTCACGGAACTGTTTGAAAAGCTGATCGAAAGCCTCTGCCGCGCCTTTCCGTGAAGAGAACGGCGTTGGGTAAGATTTGAACTTCTTGGTAGTCGTGTGCTGCTGAATCTCTACACCCTTCCAGTCGCGGGCAATCCCTTCTACAAAGTGGTACCTACGCACGTACTCGTTATCAGAGAAGGGTGAGTAGTAAGGGGGATCGATGTAAACGAGTCCTCGCTCCTTATTTCGAACGCTCATCGCATCGTGATTGCACGACTTGTTTTCTCGTCCGTTGTCGAAGACCGCGCCGTTGATCGCATCTACCGCTGCTACGAACTGGTCCTGGAACGAGAGGAGCAGGTCCTTCCGTCCGTCATCGTAACGATGGCCGACGTAGGTGAAAACACCGCGCGGTCGCTTTTTGAAGCAGGCACGAATTAGAGCGGAAGAGGCGATGGCACGTTTGTGCTTGTTCTTGATCCTGGCGATATTTGCTCTGAGCGAATCAATGAGCCGATTGTCTTCGTCCGAGAAGTAAAGCCCAGCGAACGTGGTCTCCACAAAGCGATCCGGAGCCTTCGCTGGCTCAAGCAGCCGCATCACATCTCGTTCGGTGAGGTGCTCTGTGTTGTTCTCGACCATGGCCGTCGCCAACGTGGCAGACATGCTCATGTAGTCGTTCGAGAACACACGCTTTCCGTTGGCTTTGAACATGTAGCTAACGACACCTGAGCCAGAGAAGAGATCAATCACGTTCTCGAACTGGAACTGAGACGCAACGCTCCAAATGTCTCCTAGCAGCTTGTTTTTCGAACCCATATAGCGGGTCGGAGGGTACTTCGCAATCTGCTCGGGGAGTGCTGGTGGAACGACACGAAGCCGGAACTTCCGCTGGGGTGGCACCTGAACTATTACGTCTTCACCCTGCCGGCTGGCCCCATTGCAGGAGATGTACCGTTTTGTGCTGAGCACATCAATGGGAAAGAGACTGTACTGCTCATGAACGATCGGATGATTGGAGTTCGTGAGCAGCACGTGGCAGCCGAGTTCGTGCAAGCGCTGCACCTCGGCTGACAACTCTACGTGATCTTCTTCGTAGAACTGCTCCTTTGTGTATCGCTTGAAATCTGCGTACTGACCAACCGGCAGATATGGAGGATCTAAAAAGATGAAATCGTCCGGTCGCGCATACTCGCGAAGGATCTCGCGGTAGTCACCGCAGGCAATCACTGCTTTACGCAGAACAGAAGCTGCAGCCGTCAGTGTGTCAGCGTCGGCGATCTTTGGATTCGCATAGCGCCCAAACGGGACATTGAATTGCCCCTTACGGTTAACGCGGTACAAACCATTGAAGCAGGTCCGGTTCAGAAAGATCGTTCTAGCGGCGGCCTCGGGCTCCGACAGGGCTCGCCAGTCGAGTGCCCGAACAGCGTAGAACCTCTCCTCCGTGTTCTCAAGCAGACCGAGCTGCTTGAGAACGGCAGACGCTTTGTCGGCTACTGTGCGGTATAGATTGATGAGTTCGGGGTTGCTGTCAGCGATGATCGCCTGTTCCGGGGCAAGTGCGAAGAAGAGTGCTCCCCCTCCAAAGAACGGTTCGATGTAACGGCCATACTTCTTCGGAACGCGGGGCAGCAGCTCAGAGAGCAACTGAGTCTTGCCGCCAGCCCACTTGAGCAATGGCTTAGGAGTCGGCTGCTGGTCTGGAGCTTCCTGCGGCCTTACGGTTTGTGATGCCTTTGCCATTCGCCAATCATATTCGCCGTGGTGGCCGAATCGTCGTATAGGTGAGGCCGCAACTTGCGTCGTGGTGTGGGAATCTAGGCTGCATTCTTTGCTGGGGGCGTGCTCTGGTCAGCAATGTATTGCTCTGCTGCATCTCTCAGGACCCAAGCGACAGAGACCTTCTTTTTTTTCGCGATGATCTCTAAAGCCTGGTGCATATCTGCAGGGAGCGTCACAGAAGTACGAGTGGACGATGGCTCGCTCATGAGCGAACCTCCTTTGCAATGGTCTGTTGCGGACCGTGTAGAAGATTCAGCTCGATGGATCGCGGCAGTTTGTCCTCTGTCGTGAATCGAGCGTATGACGGCGTTGAGAGCAGGGCGATAGCATCGTAGCCCTTTGCCATGGCTTGTGCGCGCAGCTCCTTGTCCAGTGCCCACCGCCATTCGAGCAGTTCGGGGTGGTCGTCGCCGGGATAGACACTTGGCTGCATCAGAAGCTCGGCTTCAATGGTCCGTTCATCACCGATGAGCGGGTTTAGAACCACCGCGCGGAGAGCATGATCCAAAGGCCGACCGTAGAACTCCGCTTCCCGATAGCTCGATGCCAAGAACATGCCACGCTCTGCGTAGGAGGCTAGATCGCGCGGGGGCACATGCCACCAATCCTTGCGATTGATTAGCGATAGTAGGCGTTTGAAGGTGGTTTTCGCCTCTGCAGACACTGTAGTATCAGACTACACCACCGTGCAGCAGTGTGGTGCAGAGTGGTGCTCAAAACCCAGCCGTTATGTACGCCCCCGACTTCGAGTCGTAACACTTTTGGAAGCGCTAAACCTGAAGGCGACCTGTGCTGTTCAAGCGAAAATCTACTCCGTCAATCCTGACCGCTACGTTGCCTAAAGCTCTTTCGAAGAAAGAGGCAGTCAGCCCCGAGCTAAAGCTTTCACAACGAACCGTGAGTGTCATGGCTATCGAGTATCGTCGGCTCTTCCATGAGGAGTCTAGCTTCAGATTCCTTGGGCCTGCTTTAGAGCTGCAACGTTTGTCGGATGCGCTGTATGGAATGAACTTCGACAAGAATTTCCTCAATCGCTGTGAAATGACATTCGATTGGGACTTCTCTACGATCTTTCCTGCTCTACTGGACGGAACCTTTTGGGAAGCTGGGCACTCCGACAGGAAGGCACAAACTCGCCAGCGAGCCTACCTGTTGGGCTTCGCTAGTGCCCTTTGCTCAATTTTGGCGAATCAACCGGAATATGCAGGCCCGGCACCTGCACGCATACACGAAAGCTTAGGCCGCGATGGGCTTCGGTATGTCGATGGACGAATCGTCAGCATCACCCAGCAGGTCGTGCCAGAGCAGCAGGAATTCTCGGCGGTGCAACAACTGTTGAGTACATGCGCGCTCCCAGAAAGCAGGACCATTCTGTCTCACTATGAGAGTGGACAAAAGCAATTTGCTGCGGATGAGTTCCATGCCTGTGTTGGTGAGTGGCGGTCGTTTATAGAGGCACTTCTTCGAGCAATCTGGAAACAGACCCAGGCACATCGGGCGGAGTTTTCATCGTTTGCTGCCGTGCCTCCCATGAAAGATGTTTTTGAGTTTCTAGCGCGAGCGGAGTTCTTTACTTCTGATGAGAAGCTTGCATTTTCCAGTGTTTGGGGTTTTCTTAGTGCTGGCGGACATCCAGGTATGCCCGCGAAAGAAGACGCTCATCTTTCGATGTTCATGGCTCTGACTTTCGGGCATGCGGCTCTGCTGAAATTGTTGTCTTGGCGTGAGCATGGCTTTGCGAGCTTCTAGTTGATGGTCCTGTGTAATCCAGCCAAGCAGTTCAGACGGGAAATAGATGCCATATGCGCCTGATTGACGAAAGTGAATTGTTGTCGATGCTTCAGGAGCGGCTGGATACTTCTGCAGAGGTCCGTATTGCGATTGCTTGGATACGTTGTGGCCGCCCTCTCGATGCGCTCCTTCAGTTCGGAAGGAGGTGTCCTGGAAAGTTACGCGTAGTCTGTGGGGTGAATGGCTTCCTTACTGAACCGACCGCCCTCTTTGACCTTCGGCGATTCGCAAAACTGAAGATCGCATACGGAACAGCCGGGACTAAGTTTCACACCAAGCTGCTCCTCTTTTCATCGCCATCAGGCACTCTGTCTTGGATTGGAAGTGCAAATCTGACAGAGTCGGCTTTCTCGTCAAATAGAGAGCTTGTCTGCGAGATGCCGGACAATGGCTCCGCAGCGTTGGCATTTGAGAACTACTGGAAAGAATTCACCGAACCGAATGATGAATGGTTGACTGAGTACCGTGCGCTTTCCACTCAGGTTTCTGAGCCTACAAGTTCATTGAGACACTTAGGCGCACCAAAGCTCAAGAGTTCTGTAGCTGAGGCTTGGATTGATTACGTTGCCCGCCTCAAGGCGAAAAATGAGGAACGCCTAGATTGGATTGCTCGGCAACTTCCAAAGGTTACGGCTATTGGGCGGAGTGACTGGCAGCAGCTCACCAAAATTGATGCTGAGAAGCTGCTGGGTATCGCCAAAGGCTACGGCGGACTGGGCCGTCTAATTGGTGCCGGTACGGTGAAAAATATCTTCTACGAGGCGAATTGGAAAAATCTTCGAACGCGGCGAAGGATTGTTGACGCTCTAGATGTCATCCCTTCCGATCCTGGCTCCCCGGCATTTGAGCCCATGCTCAGACGGGCGTTCGATCTTGTCACCAGCCTGGACCGGGTTGATGTCGGAACTGTAACGCGCCTTCTAGCAGTTCGACAGCCGGACCGCTTTGTCTCGGTTAATGGTGCCTCCAAAGCTGGTTTAGCCAAGCTCTCTGGTGTTTCCCAAAGTGACTTGAGTACGGCTAAAGGATATGCCGCTCTAATCCGTTGGGTGATGGAGCAGGCTTGGTGGAACTGCTCCGATCCCAAAGATGATACGTCATTGTATTGGCGACAGAGGGCAGCGCTACTCGACGTACTCTCCTACTCTGGCGATCCAGAAAAGGGAACGGAAGCGGAGGTCCTCTACGACCCGCAGGATGAATAGGCGCTATTAACCCACGACCACGGCTGGCTGCTTTTGCGTGTAGCAGATGGGTATACCCCAACGGTACGTCGCAGGGATGACGAAAAGGCGTACCAATAGGGCCGATTTCTACATTGTTGAACACCTAGCAGTCACGGTCTAGACCCTACTGAGACAGTGTGCGATGGCTGCGTAGTGAAGGCTACTCCCGTCGCTCTACGCGCAAGGGCAGGATATCCGTTGGAACCTGTGGCTCTACTTTCTCCACCTGGAAGCTGCCAGTGTAGCCGAACAGCTTCCCCCAGCGGGAGTTCTCGGCGCTCACGCTGATCCGGAAGCATCCTGCGAGGTCGTCGTACCACTCACAGACGTTCGCAGAGCCTGAGAAAAGCATCGGGAATCGAAAGGCAACTGGTCCCTCGTAGAAGCGTTGTTCTGTGGATCGAATCTGCAGACCACCGTTGTCGGCAACGCTGAGTTTCAGGTCCACGGCGAGATGCTGATGTGTTCCGAGATAGTCAACGATGCATTCGCGCTCTTCGCTCCAGACCATGTACGCGTCGAACCGCCGTTGTTTACCGGTCGAAAAGGTGCGTACCCATGTGACGGTCTCGCGGCCGAGCGTGTCCACGTAGGCATAGTTCTGGATCGTGAACGGTACGTCACGACCGCTCTCCGGAAACATGATGGAACGCCAAGTGCCTATGTAGAGGAAGGGCAGCGTGTAAGCCGCTCCATGCCAGAGTGTCTCCATCACGCCAGTTCCGCGAAAGGCGAAGCCGCTCTCGGATGTGAGCGAAAACCTTTCTTTGATGCGCGGGTGCAGCTTCTGGAACTCTGATCCCAATGCTCGTTGGTAGATCGACATCATGCAGATTCCTGCCTCCTGTCTGAGACCTTCAGGGGTGCCTTGCGTAAACATCTCGTTGCGGATGGCAGGTTACTCGACGCAATCCATCCCACCATGGCAAGCACAGCTACCAGCAGGTTCAGCGTGACAGGATTGAAAGCGTGGGAAAGATACGCGGGTGACTTCGTCGCAACAGCACACAGGGCTACCAGCATCAGCGCGACTTGTAGCAGAAACATGCCGCGCCAGCGCCACAGCCCGAAGACCAGCACCCCAAACACAATCTCCCCGACGCCAACCCACGGAAGCCACCGAGCTGCGACCCCGGCCTGCGCCAACATGATCTGTTCGTCTGCGTCTCGGAACAGCAGTTTTGGCACAAGCCCATGCCAAACCCAAACACCCGTGAGGCTGACCCGGCAGATGGCGTGAATGATCGACATTTGCAGCGACGTTTCCGGCGTGATCCCGTCTTCCGCCCAGATTCGTAGCCGGTCAAAGCTCCAAGCTGTTGCCCAGCCCATGAGTGGTCGAAACGCAGCGTCCACGATCCGGCCTGCGAGGCCATGGCGCGTGCGGTAGTCATACCAGGTCAGGAAACGCAGACCTTCGGAAGTGGGAACGTATCTCCAGTACCCGGCACCCTCCGAGATCAACGAAAGCTTGTCGTCGGAAGCAAACTTTAAAGAAGATGTGGCCGTGCCATCCGGACTCAAGCGAATCGCGACGCTCTCCCCAGTCCCACGGATAACCAAGCCAAATCCGATCCGTGTCTCGTAGAGAAAGCGCTGTGGGTCTTCATCACCGACCTTCGGCAGGTATTCAATCCTGGTGAACCGCAGATCCCACCGCTGATGGAAGTCTGGCTCCTGGGTGAGACGCCAGACCTCGTCCATTCCAGCTTTTATCCTGCTCTCTACATATAGACCGTTCGCCGCTCTCATGGGGTGAGCCTCCGCCAGCGGGCTACCAGGTCTTCTGCAGCCTGTTCCCACGTCGGATAGCTGAAGGCGAATCCAGCATCAAGAAGCCGGCCCGGTACAACACGTCGGCTTTTGAGCACCAACTCCGATTCCGTGCTGAGCAGGAACGTACCAACCTCCAACATCCCTTTTGTCGTCGGCAGGCCGATACGAGTGCCCCAGGCTTTGCGAAGGATGCGTAGAAATTCACGATTCGGTAGGGGATTCGGCGATGCCAGATTAACTGGACCTGAAAGAGACGGTGTGGCAATGAGGAACTCGACAGCTCGGATGAAATCCAGATCATGAATCCATGAAACATACTGTGTGCCGGGCAGATTGGTTCCACCGAGCCCATGACGCACCAACCTCAGGAAAACATCGAAGACGCCACCCTGGTCAGGGCTGAAGGTCATGGCGCTTCGCAGAGCGACCTGTCTCGTTCCCGGCATCACTTCTGAAAAGAAAGCCTCTTCCCACGCCTTTGCAACCTTGATGGAGAAGTTCCAGGTATCGGGTGCTCCTTGTTCACCTCCACCCAGCTCCCCAGTAGCTTCGTCCATGGGTCGATCAAGTGCATGGCGGTAGATCGTCGCGGTGCTCGCGTTGAGCCAGACAGGTGGCCGCCGCACCAGTTTCCGCAATGCCTGATGGAGAACCTCGGTTGATTGGACGCGGGAATCGAGGATCGCTTTGCGGTTCTGCTCGTTGTAGCGGCAGTTGACGCTTCTGCCGGCAAGATTGATCAACACATCACTGCCGTCCAATGCCGCTAACCAGGAGCCCACAGTCTTCCCGTCCCACTGCTCCGTGTGCCAAGGCGCGCTCTCCAGCGACCGGCTGAGCACAGTGACGTTGTCGCCCTTCTCGTGGAAGTGGCGCGCAAGCACCGTACCGACTTGTCCGGTGCCACCTGCAATGACGATCTTCATGTGTGTGCTCTCCTCGATATGCCTACAGGTAACGCTGCCACTCTGAGGATTCGGCAACTCGCTTGATAACGGCATTGCGCTCGCGGAGAAGAGCGAGCATGTAGCGGTGCAAGAAGAGAATTTCGGCCACCGTCCCGAGCACAGGCAGCGGAGCCGCTATGCGAAACAGGTCCTTCATTTCCGTGAGGCCGGAAGCTGTGGTCCGAAACAGATGGTCGGCCTGCATGGAACGGAAAATCCCGCGCACCATTGTCACCTGGAGATAGTTTGGCGAGTTGAGCGCGGTGGTTCTACTCGTGAGGTTCTGCCACACACCAAAAGTGCTTCGCTCGCCAGGTCACCTCTTCCGACAAGCCGACAAGACCCGAGGTGACACCTCCCAGAGCCAGGGCCTGCTCTCCTGAATGGACATTGGAAAGTGGGTGAACCTCGACGCTGCGCGAAAGGTCGAAACACCGCTGAATGGGGGCGTCGATCAGAGTGCATTCCTCAATGTGAATCACAGGCCACTCCCTGGAAGCAGCTCCGCTTCCTGTAACAACTTGAGGATCGCCGTCCTAACCGGCTTCAGAACAGCCAGCTTGGCCAGCCCGAGCAGCTTTAGCGTGAGGTTTAGCGCCCCATCCGCCATGCGCCTCGTTCGTTGCTGTTCAGGGGAGCTATCGTAAAGAAACATCACCAGCAGCCCCATCTGTAGCGCCCAGAGTGCGACAGGCAGAAGGATACGAAGGTCCTCCGGCAGCTTTTCGGGGGCAATGGCGTCACGAAACACATCGGCACTGCGC
>CALMAP010000015.1:12768-22645 GCA_937859825.1 uncultured Terriglobus sp.
GCCCGGTCCCAGGCACGAAAGCGGATGCTGTGGCTCACCGGTGTACCGGAACACGACTCCAAGGAGGTTGCGGTCGTTCTTCGCTAAATCGAGCTTGGACAAGAGAGCCAACCGCAGGCGCGACTTCAAAGCCTTGTTTGCTGCAAAGAAGTCAGCACACAAACGTTCCTGCTCTGTCTGTACCGTCTCGTAGTACGCCTGAATGAGGGCTTCCTTGCTCGGGAAGTAGTAGTACGCGGCACCCTTCGCTACTCCGGCGTGGCTAGCGATTCCTTGCATCGTGGTGGCATCGAACCCGTGCTCCCGGAAGAGCTCAAGAGCTTTAGAGAAGATCAGCTGCCTTGTCTGCTCGCCTTTGTCCGTCGCCAGCTCGGTTTTGACCATGGTCAATATTCCCGCCGTCCGAGCGCGCCGTCAAGGATTATTTGAACATGGTCAACTCTTAGCGCGAGAAAGTGATCGGATCTTAGGGTCTCCCATCTAAGATGGGTCATCACAAACGAAGGTTTGTGAACGCATCTGCAGCTCACCCACTTTGTTGACGATTTTTACCCAAAACACGCTCTTTTCTCAAGTCATAATCTAGCTGTTCACGCTGGACGTTTATGGTAGCGTCAGACATGGTCATTGGCTACGCCCGTGTCTCAACGGAAGACCAGAACACAGAAGGCCAACTTCCAGATTTGCGTAAGGCCGGTTGCAAGCGCGTCTACCAGGAGAAAGTGAGCGGCGGTGCCGCTGACAGGCCGGAGTTGGAAAAATGCCTGGAGCGTTTGGAGAAGGGAGACACGCTCGTGGTGTGGCGGCTGGACCGGCTTGGCCGTTCCATCCGTGACCTGCTTCGGATCGTGGACGGGCTCGACAAGAACGGTGTTCACTTCGTCTGCCTCAAAGAGAAGTTCGATACCAGCACAGCTGCAGGCCGGCTGGTCTTCCACTTCTTTGCCGCACTGGCCCAGTTCGAGAAGGAACTGGTCCGGGAGAGGACCATGG
This sequence comes from uncultured Terriglobus sp., assembly GCA_937859825.1. Taxonomy (GTDB): domain Bacteria; phylum Acidobacteriota; class Terriglobia; order Terriglobales; family Acidobacteriaceae; genus Terriglobus. The sequence goes on from CALMAP010000015.1 coordinate 13,762, forward strand.
CAGGACTCTCTGCGGCAAGGGCTCGCGGTCGGCTGGGAGGCAGAAGCCGCCTGCTCACTCCGCAGCAGGCGAAGGTCGTCAAGACCATGTGGGACAGTCACGACCATACTCGGCAGGAGATCGCCACCCAGTTCAAGGTCTCGGTCTCTACGATCGTACGCAGCCTGCGAGCTTCGGCAGCGCCACCCACGCCAACTCCTCCGAAGCCGAAGGGAGGGAAGTGATGCGTGTGCTCTGCAGTACGATCCATGGCACCGATGTAGAGGGGGAAGTGATCGGCGGCGAGAGCTTCGACCCAGAGACAGAGACCTGTGACATGGAGTCGGTTTTCACGCTACGCTGCGACGATGGCAGGCTTTACCAAGTGCATGGTTGGCTGGTCGATGTGACTATTCTGGAGAAGCCAAGCAAGTTCTATCTGATGTGACCGATGAAGACGCCGCGACAGACCGCCATGCACTGCCCGTGTGGAAGGGCAAAGATCCTTGCGCTGGGCCTGTGCTCGACCTGCTACACCTTGAAGCGGCAGGATGCCGAGCACTTCGGCGGCCTGCGGGAAGTGGTGCTGGAACGTGACGGCTACCGTTGTCGCGTCTGCGACGCTTCCGGGCGAGGGAAGCGGGAGATCATCGTGCACCACCGGGTGCCAGGCAAATCCGTCCTCAACCTGATGATTGCCCTCTGTCCCGCTTGTCATGCCAAGATTCATCGCACAAAGGCTGCGCTCTCCGTTATGCCGCCTCTACTGCTGAAGCTGTGGCGGGAGCAGAACCCTGACGGGCAGGAGCAGATTGCCCTCGACTTCAGCCGTCCGCAGCTAATAGGGAAGAAAATGCCGCTATTTTTGGACCCCATGGACGGCCTGAGACGGCAGTTCAGATGAGCGGATCCAAGTAGATTTCGACTGCTTACGGCATGCTGCTTACTTAGCCGCGGAAACTTCCCTTCGCGTTTCAGACCATCGCACGAGCGCCTGGAGTGCAGGACGCAAGTCTAGCCCGAGTTCCGTCAGTTTGTATTCGACTTTGGGCGGCACTTCGGGATAGACCGTGCGATGGACGACGCCATTTGTCTGAAGGAAGCGGAGCTGCTGAATGAGCATCTTCTGCGAAGCGAGTGGGATGGCACGCTCCAACTCCGAAAAGCGCATCACTCCCTTGTCGAACAGGTGGAAGACGATCATCATCTTCCAGCGTCCCTCGAGGAGGGTAAAAGCCTCCTCTGCGGCATCTGCTGACCAATCATCCTTGGTGTGACCTGGTGGTTCTTTCACCTTACCTTTTGGTAAGTACCCCACCTTCTGGTCAGTTCTTGTCATTTGATTAGCTTACCTCCTACAGTAAGGGAGTTGTTACCCCAAAGCCCAGGACCCGCCAATGCCGAATCACCTCCTGTACTCTCCCGCCGTAGAGCAGCCTGAACCCGATGAACAAGAAACCTTTCAGAAGATCGTCAAGCTGATGACGGAAGGGCAGGACCTCACCCGTGAAAAATACGGCCGTCCAATCCGCATCTCCCATGCCAAGGCTCACGCCATCCTTAAGGGCACGCTCGTTGTGCGCCAGGATCTTCCAACGCAGCTCGCACAAGGACTGTTCAGTAAACCCGGTTCCTACGACGTGCTGGTGCGTATGGCTTCTGCTCCGGGCGAACTGCTGGACGACTCCAAGGTAAACAGCACACGCGGGATGGCGATCAAGGTCTTTGGTGTCGAAGGACCCAAGCTGTCGGGACACACTGCCGACACGCAGGATTTTGTGCTTTCTCCCGGCAAGGAGTTCATCTCAGGGAATGCGAAAGCATTCCTGCAGGCCTTCAAGCCTAATGCAGAGGTTGCACCCAAGCTGTCGGACACCACGAAGGGCATCGTTTCAACGATCTCCCGCGTCACGAATGAGGCGTTGAACGCTGTTGGTGTGAACTCTGCAAAGCTGGACTTCTTCGGTCATCCCCTTGTTCATCCTCTCGGGGAAGCGCAGTATTCTCAAACTGCTTTCCGGCACGGTGAGTTTGTAGCGAAGTACGGAGTCATTCCAGACACGCCAGCACTCGAAGCGCTTATTGCAGACAAGTTCGATCCTGAGACGCCGGACGCTCTGCGTGAAGACTGCAATGCTTTTCTGAAGGTAAACGCGGCAGAGTACAGCTTCCGTGTCCAACTCAACACGAACACGGATGAGATGTCGATTGAAGACGCTACAAGCCCCTGGCCGGAAGAACTGTCGCAGTATGAAGAAGTAGCACGGCTCATCATTCCTGCTCAGACTGCATGGGATTCAGCGCGAGACAGCTTCGTTGAGCCACTTTCCTTCTCGCCGGATCATTCGCTCGTCGCTCACCAGCCACTTGGCTCCATCAACCGTGCGCGTCGCGTCGCGTATCAGGCATTGTCGCAAGTACGTCGTTCAGAAAGCGGCAACTCAACAACGGAGCCAGCCAACGCCAACGCTCTCGCTGCAAATTGATCCTTGCCGAATCGACTCCCGTACCGAAGAACCCTACGGTACGGGAGTTGCTGATCTCACTTACTCCTTCGTACCCAACCCGTCTCTTGAACTTACAGTTTTGATGAGAGGGAACATGACGCTTCTGAAGAGCGCATACAGGTCAACTATACAAACCCATCGTTACCGGACGTATATTACTCATCATAGATGACTTACGCGTGGTAATAGCACTACACCTCAGGTGGTGCGTAGCGACACCTTGACGCACGGTGGCAGACCTGGCACCTCTGCCCAGTTGCATCTAAATCAACACGCAAGAGAGCGAACGCAGGCACCTTCGGAGGAAGCATGACAACCGGACAGCAGGCATTGGAAGAGACGGTGGATCTGGCGGTGCCAACACATATGACGGTGTCTGGCCGTTCTCACACCTTGCGGGTTGAGCCCTGGACTTCTTTGCTTGACCTTCTTCGGGAAGGACTGCAACTGACGGGGAGTAAGAAGGGATGCGACCACGGCCAGTGCGGGGCGTGTACCGTGCTGGTGAATGGTGTACGGGTGAACAGCTGTCTTTGCTTGGCTGTGATGCACGACGGAGACGCAATCACAACGATTGAAGGTCTTGGGAGCGAAGGAAACCTTTCTACGATGCAACAGTCCTTTGTGGATCACGATGGCTACCAGTGCGGGTATTGCACACCGGGTCAGATTTGCTCCGCTGTAGGCATGCTGAATGAGGGCCACGCGAGGACAGAAGCGGACATTCGTGAGCAGCTGAGTGGCAACGTATGTCGTTGCGGAGCGTACCCGAACATCGTCGCCGCGGTGAAGCACGTCATGGGCATGGGCCAGACGGAAGGTGGGCGATGAATAACTTTCAGTATGTACGTGCCGAAGGTCTGGACGGTGCTGCCCGGTTCGTCGCAGGGCACGTCGGGGCGAAGTTCATCGGTGGTGGAACGAACCTCGTCGATCTGATGAAGTACAACGTCGAGAAACCCTCGTCGCTGGTGGATCTGAATCGGCTTTCCATGCGCGACGTTTCGGAACTACCGGACGGTGGTTTGCGGATCGGTGCGTTGGTGACCAACAGCGATGTTGCTTACCATCCGACTGTATCGACGCGTTACCCATTGCTGTCACGAGCCATCCTGGCCGGTGCAAGCGCGCAACTCCGCAACAAGGCGACCACCGGCGGCAACCTGCTGCAGCGCACGCGCTGCGTTTATTTCTACGACACAGCGACGCCCTGCAACAAGCGTGAGCCCGGAACCGGATGTCCGGCAAAAGAGGGTATCAATCGCACCCTGGCCATCCTCGGCACAAGCGTGTCGTGCATCGCGACGCACCCCTCCGATATGTGTGTGGCGCTCGGCGCACTGGGTGCCGTGGTGCAGGTGACAGGGCCTGGTGGCAGTCGCAGCATTCCCTTCGAACAGTTCCATCGTTTGCCGGGGGACCATCCTGAGATAGACACCACGCTGGCGGCGGACGAAATCATCACCTCCGTCGATCTGCCCAGAACCGGCTTTGCCGGCCACTCCGCCTATATCAAGGTGAGGGATCGGCAGTCGTACGCGTTCGCCCTGGTCTCTGTAGCGGCGGGCCTTGAAGTCGCGGATGGAGTGATCGCCAAAGCAGGCGTCGCGCTCGGAGGCGTGGCACACAAGCCCTGGAGAAATCCGCAGCTGGAGCAGGAGTTGCTGGTCGGCAGGCCTGCCAACCGCGATACCTACCATGAGTTCCAGCGCGCTCTGTTAGCGGGTGCGCAGGGGTTCGGAGAAAACGACTTCAAACTGAAGCTGGCACCGGTCACCGTAGTGCGTGCGTTGGAGCAGGCAGCCCACGAAGGAGAACAGGCATGAACACCCATCTGATCGGCACAGACGTGAATCGTATCGACGGACCGGCCAAAGTGTCCGGCGCGGCCAAGTACGCCGCAGAGTTCTTCGCGTCAGACATGTTGTATGCGGTGGTTGTTTCAGGTGCGATTGCACATGGTGAAGTCGACAGCATCGACACCGCTGCGGCAATGAAGGTCCCCGGCGCCATGGAGGTGTTCAGCCACAAAAACCGGCCGCACATGGCCTGGTTCAACAAGTCGTACCTTGACGAGGACGCCCCCACCGACGGCAAGCCGCTTCGTCCCTTGTACGACGAAAAGATTCATCATAGCGGTCAGCCGGTTGCGCTCTGTGTTGCCGAAACGTTTGAGGCAGCACGGGCCATGTCCAGGCTGGTCGAAGTGTCGTACAAGGCACTGACGCACCAGACGGACATGACCTTCGCCGTGCAAGAAGCGAAGAAGGTTGAGAAGTCCAACCGCGCAGGCATCGAGCCGCCACCCAAGAACCGCGGCAATTCGGCTCAGGCGTATGCCGACGCGCCCGTAAAGCTTGCCAAAGGGTACCTGTCGCCCACGGAGATCCACAATCCGATTGAGCTGTTCGCCACCACCGTCGTCGTGAATGAAGACGAGACGATGACGATCTACGACAAAACGCAAAGTGTCAGCAACAGCCAGCTCCTGGTATGCAATGCGCTCGGCCTTTACAAGGACGACGTCCGTGTAGAAAGTCCCTTTGTTGGAGGCGCGTTTGGATCGGCACTGCGGCCGCAATACCAGCTCATCCTTGCGACGATGGCGGCGAAGGCTCTGAAGCGTTCGGTACGGCTCACGCTCACGAGAGACCAGATGTTCACTCTCAGCCACCGCCCGGAAACGCTGCAGGAGATTCGCCTCGGGGCCGACACGGACGGCACCCTTCTCGCGATGCACAACGAATCGTTGCAAGCCACCTCGCGTTATGAGAACTACTTCGAAGTCATCGCAAACTGGAGCGGTCTAAGCTACCTTTGCGAAAACGCCACCATGGAAGAAAAGACGGTTTCCATGGACATTTCTACTCCGGGCGATATGCGTGCTCCTGGCGCTGTGCAAGGCGTTTGGGCGATAGAAACGGCAATGGACGAACTGGCCATCGCAACGGGTCGCGATCCCGTCGATCTGCGGCTCCAAAACTACGCTGAGAAAGACCAGAACCACGACAAGAAGTATTCCAGCAAGGAGTTGAAAGCCTGTTACGCGCAGGGAGCGGCGATGTTTCGCTGGAACGAACGCAAGCCGACGCCGCGCACGGAACGCCGTGGCACCGCCTTGGTTGGGCGCGGCATGGCTGGCGGCGTTTGGGAATCGCCGCAAATGCCAGCCTCCGCGAAAGCAACACTTGCGCCGGACGGCACATTGACTATTGCCAGCGGCACGGCCGATATCGGCACCGGAACCTACACCGTGATGGCGATTCTTGCCGGCGAAGCACTCGGTCTGCCGCTTGCAAAGGTGATTGTGAAGCTGGGGGATTCGGAGCTACCGGTAGCACCGCTCGAAGGGGGCTCCTGGACCGTTTCTTCTGTAGGAACAGCTGTCACAGAAGCATGCAAGGCCGTTGCGGAAAAGGTCTTCAAGCTGGCCTCCGGTCTGGACGATTCGCCCTTGAAGCACGCATCGTTCAAAGACGTAGAGTTCGTCAATGAGCGCATCTCATTGCGCAGCGACGCCGCGAAGTTCGTGACCCTGGCTGCCGCCCTGGCGTCGGGCGACGGCGAACCGATCGCAGAGAAAACGAAGGCAGGGCCGAACTTCCTGAAGCAGCACGGCTACAAGAGCTACACCCACTCTGCAGTGTTTGCCGAAGTGGAGGTGGATGAAGATTTTGGGACCGTGTCGGTGTGCCGCGTGGTGAGCGCGATTGCGGGTGGCCGCATCATCAATCACGAAGCGGCCCGCAGTCAGATTCTTGGCGGCGTGGTTTGGGGAATCGGCATGGCGCTTCAGGAGCAGGCCGAAACCGATCATCAGTTCGGTCGCATCATGAACCACAACCTTGCCGAGTACCATGTGTCGGTCAACGCCGACGTGCATGACATTGAGGTCATCTTCGTCAAAGAGGAGGACAACATCGTCAATCCGATCGGTGCGAAAGGCCTGGGAGAGATCGGACTGGTCGGCGTAGCTGCTGCCATTGGAAACGCAATCTACAACGCGACAGGTAAGCGCATTCGCGAGTTGCCCATCACACTCGACAAGCTCATCTGAGCTGCATTGCAAGGATGGTGTTCGCAGTGCGGGACGGGGGTCGATCTTAGATCCCCTTCCTAGCCTGGCGTCGAGAGTGAAGCAGAAGACAACGGATTGCGTTTCGCTTAGAGTGAGCTTTGTCTAGATTTCAGAGGCACGGACACAACGATAGCAACGGCTGCAACTGCGACTGCTAGCGAGACTGCTAAAGCCCATTTCATCCGAGCAGATAACGTAGATTTGTACCCTCTCTCAGGCTGAGGTAATGGATCTCCGGAGGTCGCTGCAAGTATCAAACGTGCGGCTAGCTCTGGGCTGTCCCACTGGGGAAAGTGGCCGCAGTTCGGGAACCAGTAGAGTTGCGCGTCCGGAAACCTGGCTATCGCCCGGGTGGCTTGGCGCGGCAGACATACGTAGTCGTCTTCGCCCCAGCCGATCACAAGAGGAGCCACCACCGAGCCTTTTGGGCTACCGCTCTGCGCCTCACCATGGGCTAAGTTTTCTAGAAGCTCGTCGAATGAAGGAGACGCTGCGAATGACCGCATCTCTGTAAGCGCAAGGTGGGAGGGAATGGACCAGGGATGTGCAGAGAATTGAGCAAACAGTGCGGTGCGACCAATCGGATTGCTCGTGATGGCAGGCATCACGGGCTGCAATGCTCGCACGAGCCGTACTGACGCCGCCACTGAGTAATAAAAGACGGGAACTTCCCAGCCTTCCCAGAACCCTCCCGGATCGAGTGAGACAACAGCGCCGAGCACGCCGCCCCGCCTAACAAGCTCAAGAACAAGGCGTGCTCCCATCGAACTTCCAACCGCATCGATGCCGAGCAGACCCTCTCCTATCAAGAACTCAGTGACTGCGTCAGAGAGCGTTGAAATGGAGACGGGGCCGGAGAGTGGCGGCGTTGGGCCATGGCCTGGGAGGTCAACAGCGATGACCTCGCGACCGCCCTCGGCAAGCCGGTCAATGACCGGCTCCCAGGATGCCCAACTTCCGCCGATGCCATGTACGAGTAAGAGGGGTTTACCTGATCCGCGACGAACTGTATGGAACTTCATGTTCGCTTGGATGCGCGATTCTCTTAGGTAACTTCGCTCGCCATGCGAGCATAACGAAGGAGCTCACCCCTAATAAGCTACAGCGATGTCTCCCCGGCCTGGGTTCCCTCTAGAACGTCCTTAGGCGTCGCGATACGTTCGAAGTTATCCGCCAACGTGTGAAGGGCTTGAGGCACCTCGGCCCCGGCCAGTGGTTTTCCGTGCCCTGGCGCGACCGTTACAGGTTCCAAACCTGCAAGTTTGCGCACGCTCACCTTTGCCGCACCCCAGTCTGACGTGAAATAGCTCGGCGGCCCATGCAGTTCTGCTGGCTGGAAAAGATTGGCCGCGAAGAAGCTCTCCGCCTTAGTGGTGCAGAATGCATCTCCCACCAGCAATGTCCTATCGCTCTCTCTGAAGAAGCTCACATGGCCCGGCGTGTGTCCGGGCGTGTGGATGAGCTTCCATCCCGGCATCTCTGCCAAACTCAACTCGCTACCTTCGCCTGGCAACTCTTTCAGCCTGGAGCCCAGATCGATGGGGCCTCGAGGAAGAGTCGGAGACATGAGCGGCATCACCCCTCCACCCGCTTTCCAATCTGGGGCGGGGTATTCCTTTAGGCCCGTAAGGTACGGGAACTCGAGCGCATGGGCGTACACAGGCACGTCCCACTGCTCTGAAAGTTCCTTTGCTGCACCTGCATGATCGAAATGTCCGTGCGTTAGGACGATAGCGTTGGGAGGACGTTTGAACGTCTTCTCTGCCCAACTCTTGATCCGACTCGCGGAAAAGGGAAGAGCTGTATCGATCAAGGTCCAGCTACCATCCTGGTGCTGTAGCCCGAAGACATTTACGAAGGTGATTTTCAGTCCGCTCAGACCTTCCGCGATTTCGTCGATCGGCACAATCTGCTCATCACTGATTTCGACTTTGTCCATTGCGACCACCTCTGCGACCTAGGATGCAGAAGAACCCTGCTGGCGTCGGACTCTGCAGTGATCGCGCACCGGAGGTTGTCGTAGAACGCTGAACTGATTGCACTACGCGAGCGAAGGACTAGCTGTCACAAGCCCTCACCAGAGCCGCAGGATCGGGCCGGGGCTGAATGACTTGGCAGAGCAGTGACATCTCTACTAGGCAGCTACAACACAGCTATACAGAATTATTCTTATCGGACGTAAGCTCTTTACTTTGTTATATATAACCTACGCTCCTGTGGTGCTCCGGTCAACACTGTGGTCCCCGGTTCAGGTGGTAGGCGTGCCCGTTAGCCGGGTCGGTAAGCCAAGGACGATCCCGGCCGCAAGAACGGCAAAACC
>CALMAP010000016.1 GCA_937859825.1 uncultured Terriglobus sp.
ACTCTGCAGCGGACCTGCCTAAAATTACCGCAGGTCTGCTGGACCGCGGATGGAAGCCGGAAGAACTTCGCGGAATGCTTGGCGAAAACATCTTGCGCGTGCTGGATGCCGCGCAGGACCAGGCTGCCTGATGATGTTCCGAAGCTGCGGCGTGATCCTAGAGGGGCGATGAAGCACTTCCAGCCTCTCCTGCTCGCCGCCCTGCTGACCAGCGTTACGGCCGGGGCCCAGTCGAACCCGCAGTCCACCGCGCCGGCCACACCTAAACTTCCGCCTGACCAGCAGCAAGCGCCGCCCAAGCCGGCAGACGATCTACCCGACACACCGTCCACCACGGAAGGCATTGTGATCCCACCCGAGCCGAATGGCCCGACTGCCGTGATCGACACCACGATGGGTCGGCTCACCTGCCAGTTCTTCGCGAAGCAGGCACCCATCACCGTCGCCAACTTCATCGGCCTTGCGGAAGGCACCAAGGACTACACCGACCCGACCACCGGCCAGAAGATGACGCACACGCGCTTTTACGACGGCACCGTCTTCCACCGCGTGATCGCAAACTTCATGATCCAGGGCGGCGACCGCGCAGGCACGGGCCGCGGCGATCCCGGGTACTACCTGCCGGACGAGTTTGCGCCCGGTCTGCGGTTCGACCGCGAGGGACGTCTTGCCATGGCCAACGCAGGCCCGGGCACAGGCGGGTCACAGTTTTTCATCACCGAAGCGCCCACACCAGAGTTAAACGGCAAACACACCATCTTCGGCCAGTGCAACGCGCATGCCGTCGTTGTGGTGCAGACAATCGCCCGTGTCGAAAAGGACGGGCAGGACAAGCCGCTGCAGCCAGTGACGATTACGCACGTCACCATCGTTCCAGAGGGCCAGGCCCTGCCACCCGAGCCAAAACTTCCATCCAACGCGGTGCCTGCTACGCCCGCTGCAGGCACTCCGCAGTAGCCGCAACGCATCCCAGTTTCAGAACGTAAGGAGAACCACCATGGCAGAACGCACCCCCGGCACCTACGCTGTCTTCCACACGAGCGAAGGTGACATTACGACCCTCCTCTTCGAGCAGGACGCCCCTGAGACCGTGGCCAACTTCATCGGCCTTGCAGAAGGATCCAAGAAGTGGGAGAGCCGCTCCAAGAAGGGCGAAAAACTCTACGACGGCACTGTCTTTCATCGCGTAATTCCAGACTTCATGATCCAGGGCGGCGATCCGGAAGGCACGGGCATGGGCGGCCCCGGTTACAAATTCGCCGACGAAACCAAGGGATCGAAGCACGGCTTTACCGAGCCAGGCAAGCTGGCCATGGCAAATTCCGGTCCGAACACCAACGGCTCGCAGTTCTTCATCACGGTTGCGCCGACCACCTGGCTGACTGGCCGCCACACGATCTTTGGCGAAGTTACTGACGGGTACGACATCGTCGAGAAGATCAGCAAGGCAAGCCGCGATGGCATGGATCGCCCGAAAAAGCCGATCACGCTGGATTCCGTGGTGATCGAGCGCGTCTCATAACAGCTTGAATGCAGTAAGAGCAGTACGCAGCGAACGCTGAGTACACGCAAAGATCGCCACTGGGTCCGTGGCGATCTTTGCGTGATCGTGGCGAACTCTGCGTACTGCTCTTACTTAGAATTCAACTGCAACGCTTGTGCGGTCTCTTCCTGCACCTGTCGTGCGAGAGCAGCATCGTTGTGCAAAGAGTAACCGAAAGCAGGAACAAGAGCCTGCAGCTCATGCCCGTTTGCCTGCAGTACTGGAATGCCTTTGGCAATCAGTTCAAGCATAATGGACACAGCGGTACTGGCGCCCGGCGAGGCTCCGAGCAGGGCCGCCAGCGAGCCATCAGCCGAGCGAATAATCTCCGTACCAAACTCCAGCTTGCCGCCTGTCTTGGGATCGCTTTTGATGATTTGCAACCGTTGGCCGGCAATCTCCAGCTTCCAATCTTCACCGCGTGCGGTCGGCACAAATTCACGTAAGGCATTCACGCGGTCTGCCTGCGACTGCATCACCTGCCCGATCAGGTATCGGGTCAGGTCGATGTTCGTGGCACCCGCGCCCAGCATGCTGACGAGGTTCCCCGTACCAATGGAACGCGGAAGATCGAGATAGGACCCGTTCTTCAGAAATTTCGTGGAGAAGCCGGCGAACGGCCCAAAAAGCAGTTCGCGCTTGCCCTCGATCAAACGTGTGTCCAGATGCGGCACGGACATGGGCGGGGCACCCAGTGCGGGCCTACCATAAACCTTTGCGGCGTGGCGCCCGATCACGGCGCGATTGGTGCAGCGCAGCCACTGCCCGCTGACGGGAAAACCACCAAAACCCCGGCCCTCTGGAATGCCACTCTTCTGCAATAACGGCAGCGCACCACCGCCCGCGCCGAGAAAGACAAAACGAGCCGTTATATGGGCGCTCTCTCCCGTCCCGGAATCGCGCACGAGCGTGTACCAACGTCCATCCGGCAGACGTGTCAGGTCGATGAGTTTCGTAGAAAAGCGAACAGTGGCGTTGCCGGATTCCATGCTGCCCAGCAGCATTCGCGTGAGCGCGCCGAAGTTGAGGTCGGTGCCGTCCTCCACCCGCGTTGCCGCCACGGGTTCACTTCCGTCTCGGCCTTCCATCATCAGCGGAATCCACGCTCGCAGGCGTTCCGGATCGGTACTGAATTCCATCTGCGCGAACAAGGGGCTGCTGACGAGTGCAGCGTGACGGCGCTTCAGAAAGCTCACCGCGTCCGCACCGGAGACAAAGCTCATGTGCGGCACGCGCCTGATAAACCGCTCAGGTTCGCTCAAGGTGCCGCTCTGCACCAGAGACGCCCAGAACTGACGCGACTGAAGAAACTGCTCGTTGATCTTGATCGCACGTTCAATCGCAATGGAACCGTCGGCCTTTTCCGGCGTGTAGTTCAGTTCACATAACGCCGCGTGACCGGTACCCGCGTTGTTCCATGCGTCGGAGCTCTCAGTCGCGGCCTCGGGCAGGGCCTCGAGAAGCAGAATGCGCAGATGAGGCGCGAGTTTCTGCAGCATGGTGCCCAGCGTTGCGGACATCACGCCGGCACCAACCAGCAGCACATCGACTTCCGCCGGGAGTAGCCTCCCTGTCCGCTCGGGCATTGCCTACTTTGCCGCCTTCATGTTCTCGATGATGCGGGCCGCGAACTCGCTGGTCTTGGCCTGTGTCGCGCCTTCCATGCCCTTGGCGAAATCCACCGTCACGAATTTCTGACGAATGGTTTCTTCCATTGCCTCTTCCACCAGCTTTGCCGCCTCATTCCAGCCGAGGAACTGAAAGAGCAGCGCGCCGCAGAGGATCACCGAGCCGGGGTTGACGACGTCCTGATCGGACAGTCGTGGCGCGGTCCCATGCGTCGCCTCAAAGACAGCGAAGCCGTCGCCGATGTTCACGCCGGGCGCGATGCCCAGTCCGCCAACCTGTGCGGCCGCCGCGTCGGAGAGGTAGTCACCATTCAGGTTCGTCGTCGCAAGCACGTCGTACTCAGCCGGTTTCAACAGCAGGTCCTGGAACATGGCGTCGCAGATGCGGTCGTTGACCAGAATTTTGCTCTTCCACGCACCGTTGCCGTGCGTGCCGCCGATGGAGGCGATTACACTTTTCACCTCAGCGACAATCTTTTCTCCAAAGGTGGCAGGAGCGAACGAGATGCCCGGTTCCACAACAGTCGCGATGGCCTCTGGCGTGGTGTTCGCATCTTTGTCGAGTGCGTTAAGAATCCAGCTCTCCCGCTCGGTCACAATCCTGTCGCGGAACTCGGATACCGCAACCTCGTAGCCCCACTCGCGGAACGCCCCTTCGGTGAACTTCTGGATGTTGCCCTTATGCACAATGGTGACGACTTTGCGGCCGTGGTCCACTGCGTATTGCAACGCGGCACGCACCAGCCGCTTCGAGCCGTGCACCGAGATCGGCTTGATGCCGAGACCGGCATCGTCGCGCAGGCGTTTCTTCGTATTGCCGAGCAGTTCGGTGTTGACGAACTCACGCAGCTTCGCCACTTCTTCCGAGCCCTGCTTAAACTCGATGCCGGCGTAGATGTCCTCGGTGTTTTCGCGGAAGATCACCACATCGACTTCTTCCGGCTTGCCCATCGGACTGGGCACGCCTGCATAATGCCGCACCGGACGGACGCACTGGTACAGGTCCATCGTCTGGCGCAGCGTCACGTTCAGTGAGCGGATACCTCCGCCGATCGGTGTCGTAAGCGGTCCTTTGATCGAGACCCGATAGTCGATGCACGCCTGCACGGAATCCTGCGGCAGCCAGTCGTTGTGCAGGCGGTATGCCTTTTCGCCGGCAAGAATCTCAAACCACTCCGCACGGCGCGCCCCGCCGTAGCAATGTTCGACGGCCGCATCCATCACGGCACGGGCGTTCTTCCAGATATCGCGGCCAGAGCCATCGCCTTCAATGAAAGGGATGATGGGATGATCGGGCACGGTGTAGGTGCCGTTGCTGTACTGAATGGGTTGGCCGGAATCTGGCGGACGAACGCCGTTGTAGGTCGATTGCATACGTTGCAAAGGGTATCAGCGCGGCACAACGGGTCGCAATGCATAGCGCCTGCGCTCGTTCGATCAGCGAAACCTCAGACAGCTACAGCTTCTTGCCGGACCATTCCGAGTAGACCCGCCACTCGTTCTTGGGCAGCAGCACCTCAAAGCGCCCACTCAGGATCGTGGTGCCGGTTTGCGTGTCGGTATTGCGCTCATAGCTCAAACGGAACCTGGGGCCAAGGGCAGAAGCCTCGGAGAGAAACATCGCAAAGTCACGGTGCGCGGCGCCAGCAGGTAGTTCCTCATGCCGGGTCGAGATCTGGTAGCGAATTACGTGGCCTTCGTTATCGAAGTAGATCGCCTGCAGCGGGGCGCCTGCGGAGTCCTGATAGATATCGAGCAGGTCGTTGTGGCCGCAGGTTTTGTCTCCCGCCGTGCAGGCTGCCGTGGCAGACCCGTGCCGCGCAAGAATGTGCCCGTTCAACTCCCTTGCCCACGTGTAGGTGCCAAGTTGCTGCTTTCCATCCATGGAGTTGGCCGCCCACGTGCCTTCAAGAAAGGAGAGCGCGTCCAGCGAAAGCAGCGATACCGGCGGGTTTACATACTGCGTTACAGGAGCGGTGGTTGCCGGAGCGTTCTGCTGCGCCGCGCAGAGCGATGGATGGAGCAGTAGTCCCGGGAGGGAGACGAGCACCAGAGCGGCAGCGCGGCAAAGGAAAGTCATGGCAAAGGAATACCACACACGACGCTTGCGCGGACGAAGACCTAGTCGTGTCCCAGACGTGTCGCGATGACATTGGGATCGTGCGTGAGCGCCGGTCGCTGCCAGAAGATTGTGACAAGGCCGCCGGAGATGATGAGCACACCGCCCACAAAGATCGGCAAGGTCGGCTTTGCCTGAAACGCGAGATAGTTCGTGATCTGAAAAACCACGTAGAGCAGCGCGATATAAAGACCGACGACTTTGCCGAACTCCACCGGCGCAAGATTCAGGCTGGTGCCGTACATCGTAAGCAGAACCATTCCGCCAAGAAAATAGGAAACCCGGACTGGCCACGCATGGGAGTGGAGCGCGATACGCAGAATGGCATCGCCCGCCGCCTCAAAAATGGTTGCCGCCAGAACAAAGAGAAAGACCTTCATGCGTACTCCGCTACGGTCCGGTGCGCGCGCTGCATGGTGGCAATCACGTCGGTGTATTTATTGCCTGCACCGGTGTTGAAGATCACTACCCTGTCAGACCGGTTCAGGAACCCTGAGTCGATCAGCCGGTCATACGCAGCAGTTGCAGCCGCGCCTTCCGGACTCAACAGAATTCCCTCGTTCCTTCCCCAGTCCTGAATGGATTCGAAGATCTCGTCATCTGTTTGCGAGATCACCAGACCACCAGATTCGCGTACCGCACGCAGAATGAGGTAATCGCCGTAGGGTTTTGGCACGCGCAGCCCGCTGGCCAGCGTGTGCGCGTTCTGGTAGGCCTCGCTCACGTCGGCACCCCGCTCGAACGCCTGCGTCACCGGCTCACATCCAGCGGCCTGAACGGCAATCATCTTTGGCCGTCTGCCTTTCACCCATCCCAATTCTTCCATCTCCGCAAAAGCCTTCCACATGCCGATCAGACCTACGCCTCCACCCGTGGGGTAGAAGACCGCATCGGGATATTGCCAGCCCATCTGCTCGACGAGCTCATAGCCCATCGTCTTCTTACCTTCCACGCGGAAAGGCTCTTTCAGCGTGGAGACATCAAACCAGCCCTCGCGCTGCTTGCGCTCCGCAACGATTCTCGCGCAATCGGAGATCAGGCCATCCACCAGCGTCATGTGTGCGCCATAAGCCGTGCACTCCACCTGATTGGCAAGCGGTACATCCTGCGGCATGAAGATGTGCGCCTCAATGCCTGCGGCAGCAGCATACGCAGCAAGTGCGCCGCCGGCGTTCCCCGCGCTCGGCACGGCGAGCTTCTTCAGGCCATAGTGCCGGGCCATCGTCACAGCAAGAGACAGGCCGCGCGCCTTGAACGTTCCAGTTGGATTGGCACCCTCTTCCTTCAACAGGACATTGCGGTAGCGCTTGCTGCGCAGAACGGGCGTCCAGCCTTCTTTGAGCGTAACGGGAGCTGCATCAGGCAGCACGGCGGAGTAACGCCACATGCTGTCGACATCAGGAAGGCCGTCGCGATATGTCTCGCCACGCGCATGCGAGAGGTTGTAGCGCACGTAGAACGCACCGGCACACACGGGGCACACGGTCTTGGGGGAATCAGCGTCTTCGATGTGAGAGCAGCGGGAGCACTCCAGATGAGAAATTCTGGGCATATTCTTCAAGCATACGGGACATACGCCCATCGAGTGCTGCTGCACAAAGCGACCTGGCCGGTGTGCCGCGTATCTTCTGAACTATGCGAGGAGAACGTAATAGAAGGAGGCGATGGCTTCTTGCAGGCCTCGTGGTCGCGGTCCTGATCGCGATATTGGCCCTGCTGCCGCCAGCGCACCGGCTGAACCTGCATTCGCACGAAGCGGTGCACCAGGGCGCGCATATCGCTGCATTCGCGGTGGCCAGCTTCTTCGTCTTTCGCGGGACAAGGGCCCCACAAACTCACCTATGGCTCGCCGGACTGCTTTTGCTGCTGGCTGCGGGTACCGAGGCCGGAGAACATCTGCTATTCCACTCCGCAATGGAATACAACGACGTGATCTCAGATACGGCAGGTCTGTTCTTCGGTGCGTTCGCCGCAATCACAACCCGCAGACTGCGTGTCTAAGGGTGTTAGAGAGCAATCGTGAAGGAATCTTCGCTGCGCGTGACAGGATGGTAGAGCGTGTCGCGCTCAAAGGGCTCCCGGCCTGCTTCGCGGATCAATCTTTCCAGATCGGCGCGGCGCATACCCTGCGGTGTCGTAGCGCCGGCATCATGGTAGATCTTTTCCTCGACCACTGTGCCGTCAATGTCGTCCGCGCCAAAGCGCAGCGATATCTGCGCCATCTTTGGCGTGACCATCTGCCAATAGCTCTTGATGTGGGCGAAGTTATCCAGCAGGAGCCTGCCGACCGCGATCTGACGCAGATCGTCGAATCCCGTGGTGCGGGGTAAGTGGCTAAGTGCGGTGTTCTCCGGGTGAAATGCCAGAGGGATAAACGTCTGGAAGCCACCGGTTTCGTCCTGCACGGCGCGCAGCTTCAGGATGTGATCGACGCGGTCTTCTTCGTTCTCAATGTGCCCGTAGAGCATGGTCGCATTGGAACGGAGCCCCGCCTGATGCACCATCTTCGCAGTCTCAAGCCATTCTGAGCCGTCGATCTTGTGGTCGCATATGATGTGCCGCACCCTGTCCACAAAAATTTCCGCTCCCCCACCTGGGCAGGAATCGACACCAGCCTCTTTCATGCGCTCCAGCGCGACCGGAATACTCAGCTTCGCGCGCTTCGCAAGAAAGGCGACCTCGACCATGGTGAACGCCTTGATATGCACCTGCGGAAAGCGTTCCTTCAGACCTTTTACAAGGTCGAGAAAATATTCGAACGGTAGATCCGGATGAAGTCCCCCAACGATGTGGAACTCTGTCACCGCCTCGGTATAGCCGGAAGCGGCGGACGCCCAGGCCTCTTCGAGCGCCATGGTGTAGGTGCCCTCGGTGCCCTTTTTGCGCCCGAAGGCACAAAGCCGGCAAGACGCCACGCATACGTTCGTTGGATTGATGTGGCGGTTGACGTTGAAGTACGTCAGGTCGCCATGAAGCCGCTCGCGCACAAGGTTGGCAAGCCAGCCCACCGCAAGCACGTCAGCAGAGCGGTAAAGCGCGAGTCCATCTTGCATGTTGAGACGCTGACTTGCCATCACCTTCTCAGCAATAGGCCACAGGGCAGCGTCTTCGGTCTGAAATTCGTGCCGGGGGCGGCCAGTGGGCGACTCGGTCATAACATAAGTTTAGACGAGCCATATGACACCGGCGGTGCAAAGCAACAGGCGGACCGAAGTCCGCCTGTTTGCACGGTGATAGAAGTGCTACTTCTTTGGCAGTTCCTCGGAAGCGACCATCCGCGGCTCAAGAACAACACCATTCCAAAGAGTGACTCCGACCAGATGGTCGCCTACTGGACGGGCCTGGCGGAGAATCCAGCCGGAATTCCAGTACCGCACCGCCATGTCTGGAACGTGGACGGCAAAGATGAGCGTGCTCGGCTGGTAGGAAGTCACCAGCACGCGGTCGCCGCCCTTGTCGTAGTACAGGCCGCTGACCTGCGGCACAAACAGGCCCTTCTGCGTGTGCCATGAAGCACCATCATCTTCGGAGAGGAAGACACCCTGCCCCCCACCGACCCAGATGCGGCCGGTACCGTCCAGCACAATGGCTGAGACCGAAGTGAGTTCCGAGGGCGCGGAGATCGGGTGGAACGTGGCGCCCTTGTCCGTTGAGAGCGCAATCTGCTTTAGATCTGCCACCGCGACGCGGTCCCCCTGCGTCGCGACGAGCCGCCACGGGGTCCCATTTGCACTGCGAATGCGGTTCCAGGTGTGCCCATCGTCGACCGAGGTGAGCAGGCCCTCTTCTGTTGCGGCGAAGATAGCGGAGTCGCTGCTGGCCAGCGCATAAACGCCGGTAGACGATTCCTGCGGCGGCAGGCTACGCGGAGTGGCCGGCAGAACGGAAGGAGAGCGCTTTGTACCCGTGTGCGTCGGAGTCGCGGTAGACGCGCGCTGCGGCGTACCGCCTTTTGCGGCTGGGTTGCTGGCCGCGCGTGTCCTTGCCGATTGCCTCTGCCGCGGCGATCTGGAGACGGGCTTCGCTTCTTCTACTTTGGGCTCGGGCGGTAAAGCGAGTGTCAGGCCTGAGGTCTGCCAAGCATCGCCGTTCAGGCGATACATGCCGTGCCGGGTACCTGCAAGCAGCGTTCCCGTTGAAGTCTCCACCAGCGAGAACACGTCCGCGTTGTTCAACCCCTGGCTCTTCTGCGTCCAGGTGGATCCGCCGTCCTCGCTGGCGAATACGCCGCCAGCAGCCTTGTCGTTCAGCACGCCGACATACAGTTGCGAGTTATTCGTTGGGTTCTGTGCAACGGCGGAAATCTGGCGCGCCGCAAAGCCGGTGTTTGACGTGGTAAAGGTCGCTCCGCCATCTTCGGAAAGCAGCACGCCGGTGCGGTCCGTTGCGAGCAGTACATGCTTGCTATCGACCGGATCGATGCTCACGTCGTTGATGATCCACGAAGGGTCGCCATTGCGGGTGAACGTATGGCCCGAATCGGTTGTGCGCCATAGGCCCTCTGTCGTACCAGCGAATACAGTCGCCGTCTGAACCGGATCATCCATTAGCACCCGGGCGCGGCGCGCGGTGGACGGAATGCCCTGTACTTTGGCGAACTGGCCGCCTCCATTGGTGCTGCGGTAGATGCCCGAGCAGGCGGAGAGATACACGTTTGCAGGATTTTTGGGATCGACGATGATTGAGAACACATCCGAATCGTCAATAATCCCCTGCTTCATACTCGCCCAGTGTTCCCCGCCATCGGTCGTCTTCCAGGGCAGGTGCCATGTTC
>CALMAP010000017.1:0-1998 GCA_937859825.1 uncultured Terriglobus sp.
CACTTAAGGGCGATGGGTTCATCGCGTCCACTGCGGCAACGGTCAACGGGTCCGCACGAACAACCACATATCTGAGCAGCAACCAAATCAACATTGCGCTCACGGCGGAGGATGTTGCAACGGAAGATACGCTGCGCATTGCTGCTTCGAATGAGCCTGCCGGCGGAAAGTCTTCCGATACGGCGTCGTACCCGGTGCGGCGAATTCTGCCAGCCGAATACCACGCCTATGGTGATTCCATCACCGCTGGATCGTTTCTCAGTTCCTCCTTGGATGCCTTTCCGAACCTGCTCGCGACCGCGGTCGGCCTGAAGGCCGTGAATCTCGGCAAACCCGGGATCGAGACATGCAGCATTCTGCCAGTGACGGTCTTCGACAACGACGGCATGCCAGTAATTTCCACCAATACTCTCTACACGCTGATGAGTGGCACGAACGATCTCACGATCAACGGGACCGGCGCGCAGGAGCAGATTTTTGAGTCGTGTCGACAGGCAATCATCACCTGGCTCGGTATTCCGAGGGAGTACCGGGCGGTGGCGGGCACGGGCGATTATGAAGGCATTTCTGGTTGTGGCCAAGGTGGCGTTTGCACGCATGACGGCGCAGTCAACATTAAAAAGTTCTCCACTGTAGGCGCACCGATTTACGTCTGGTACAGCATCATGGATTCTGCTGCGGTGACCGATTCGTTTACGCTCACCGTTGATGGCATAACGCGAGGAACTTACATGACGAAGCCTTCCGCGACTGTTCCCATCAGCAAAGGCAACATGGTGCCTACACTGGCAGTCGCTCGAATTCCGATCGCTGCCGGCGTGCACTCCCTTTCGATGACGACATCTTCAGGAAACGTCAGGATCTATGGCGTGGGTACGTTGCCTCCAGCCGGATATGGCTCACAACCCACGATCCTTGTTGGCGACATTCCGAACCAGCCTAAAGGGCAGGAGCTTTCCAGTGTTGTCGACCAGGAGGCGATCAGCGCAGACATTCGCGCGACCGTAGCCATGCTCGCCTCCGACGGGCTGGACGTGCGCCTCGCGCCAACACGCCGCTACCTTCTGACCGACTCCAATGAATTTGTCGATCGCGTGCACCCCAGCAAACTGGGCCATCAACACCTCTTTCAGGCATTTGCCGAAACCTTGGAAACACTGGGTTCGAGCCATTCGATCACCAACGTACTGGCAGCGCGCTCCGCAACGCCTCTGCCCGCTGAAGACATGCTGTTTGTTTCACCAGACACGCAAGCAACCTTCACCCTGCCAGATACTGCCTCAACGCGGAAGATTCTCACGGTCTTCAACAAAAGCAAGAGCACCGCACACGCTGTGATCGCGCCAGCCGGCTCCGACAAGTTGAAAGACCTGAGAACGGGTGCTCTCCTCACCTTAGTAGACCTGAATGCCGGGCATTCGGTGACCTTCTTTCCAGACAGCAGCCCAGGGCAGTACCTGGTCAAAGTCAATTGACCGGCTTCTATACTTAAGCGGTGTCCTCATCCAGCATCTTTCGTAGTGAAAACCGTGCCGCCGATGTACTGCGTCCGGTCCGCCTGACCCCTGGCTTCGTTGCAACCGCGGAAGGTTCCGTGCTGGTGGAATTCGGCAACACGCGCGTTCTCTGCAACGCCACGGTGGAACAGACGGTGCCTGCCTGGCTTCGTAACAGCGGCAAGGGCTGGGTCACAGCGGAGTATTCCATGCTGCCCCGGGCCACGCTCACACGCACCCCACGCGAAAGCGAACGCGGCAAAATCGGTGGTCGCACCCATGAGATTCAGCGGCTCATTGGCCGCTCGCTTCGCTCCGTGATGGACCTGAAGGCACTGGGCGAGCGCTCTATTATTCTGGATTGCGATGTTCTGCAGGCCGATGGCGGCACGCGCACGGCAGCGATCACGGGTGCGGCCGCCGCACTGAGCCTTGCCCTGAACAAGCTGGTGCAGGCTGGAACTTTGGCCAGGTCTCCCATGCGTGAACTGGTGGCGGCGGT
>CALMAP010000017.1:2008-13901 GCA_937859825.1 uncultured Terriglobus sp.
CCCGGTCTTCCATCACGCCAGGGCGCGGTGTCCGTCGGCATCGTCGAGGGTGAAGTTCTTTTGGACCTCGATTATCAGGAAGACTCGCAGGCGGACACCGACAGCAACGTGGTAATGACCGCATCAGGCGGGCTCGTGGAAACCCAGGCGACCGCCGAGCGCATGCCCTATACCAGGCAGCAGCTTGATGCCATGCTGGACTACGCCAGTGCCGGCATCCGGCAATTAATCGCGTCGCAACAGACAATGCTGACGGCATAGCACGTGCTTCCGGTAGCATCTAAAAGTCAGTCGTCAGAGGAGAATGCACGCAATGAAGCCAACACCCGGAAAGCTTGCCGGTCTCAAGGCCGTATCAGATGCGCGTGGTGTGATTGCCGCGGCCGCAATGGACCAGCGAGGTTCGCTTAAAAAGTCGATCGCCTCGGCGCGCGGCGGCGATGCCTCCGACCAGGACCTGGAGAACTTCAAGACCGAAGTAACGCGCGTGCTGACGAAATATGCCTCCGCCATCCTGCTGGACCCGGAGTTCGGGCTACCCGCTTCGCACAACCGGAACGACGCCGGTCTGCTGCTGGCTTACGAAAAGACCGGCTATGACTCGAACACGCCCGGCCGCCTGCCCGATCTGCTCGATCTGTGGAGCGTGCGCCGCCTGAAAGAGGCAGGCGCGGACTGCATCAAAATCCTGCTCTACTACACGCCCTACGAAAAGACCCAAATCAACGACCTGAAGCACGCGTGGATCGAACGTATCGGTGACGAGTGCAATTACCACGATATTCCGTTCTTCCTGGAAACCGTTGGCTATGACGTGGACGGCAAGGGCGAGAAGACCCTCGACTACGCGAAGAAGAAGCCTTCCGTCGTCTCGGGCTCCATGGCAGAGTTCGGCAAGAGCCGCTACTCCGTGGACGTGCTGAAGGTGGAAGTGCCCGTGGAGATGGGCTTTGTGGAAGGCACACAGGCCTTCAAAGGCGAGAAGGCCTACACGCGCTCGGAAGCCCTGCAGCACTTCCGCGATGCGGAAAGCATGACGGACAAGCCGTTCATTTATCTCTCCGCCGGCGTAACGAATCCCGTCTTCATCGAGACACTGCAGCTTGCAGGAGAGTCAGGCACGAAGTTCAACGGCGTACTCTGCGGCCGCGCCACCTGGGCCGATGCAGTGCCGGTCTATGCAAAGGAAGGCTTGGGAGCATTCGAGCAGTGGATGAACAGCAAAGGCGTGGAGAACATACAAAACGTCAATAAAGCGCTGGAATCCGCGACTCCCTGGTACACCAAGTTCGGCGCAAGCAATATGGACGAGCTCGGATAAGTCGATCCGCTCTCGGCTTGGAGTGTCCTGCTGAACGGAGCGAAGGACCTGATTTCTGCTCCAAATGCCACTTCATTTGTAGTAAGGAAGGGCCGCGACTGCGGCCCTTTTGCTATTCCCATTCGATTGTGCCGGGTGGCTTGGACGTGATGTCATAGACCACACGATTGATCCCGCGCACCTCGTTCACAATGCGGCTCGAAATGGTGCGCAGCACCTCGTACGGCAGCGGCACCCAGTCGGCGGTCATGCCGTCGTCGGAGTGCACGGCGCGAATGGCACAGGTGTAGGCATACGTGCGCTGGTCTCCCATCACGCCGACGGACTTGACCGGCAGCAACACGGCAAAGCTCTGCCAGATGGACCGGTAGAGACCGGCCTTCTTGATCTCGGCGACGACGATCTCATCGGCGTTCTGAAGAATGGCGACGCGCTCCGGCGTGACCTCGCCCACGATGCGCACCGCAAGACCCGGCCCCGGGAACGGCTGCCGATCGAGTACCTCCTGCGGCATGCCCAGGTCGGCACCGACGCGTCGCACCTCGTCCTTGAACAGGTCGCGCAGCGGCTCGATGAGCTTCAGCTTCATGTTCTCGGGCAGGCCGCCCACGTTGTGGTGGCTCTTGATCGTCTGCGATGGCCCCTTCACGCTGGACGACTCGATCACATCCGGGTAAAGCGTGCCCTGCACGAGCCATGCCACCTCGGCACCGGATGCATCATGAGCAACATCACCGGCAGCTTCCTGCGCCTTCAGAATCTTTGCAGCCTCGTCGTCGAAGACCGTGATGAATTCCCTGCCGATGATCTTTCGCTTCGTTTCGGGATCGGTGATGCCGCCAAGCTGCGAGAGGAAGCGCTTCGAGGCATCCACTGCAACGACTTTCAGCCCAAGCTTTTCGCGCATATTGCGCTGTACCTGGGTGAACTCGTCCTTACGCAGGACGCCGTTATTCACGAAGATGCACGTGAGCCGATCACCGATTGCCTTTGCCACCAGCACTGCTGCCACGGCGGAATCGACACCCCCGCTCAGGCCGCAGATGGCATGGCCCTCGCCTACCTGGGCACGAATGCGCTCAACAGTAGAGGAAATGAAGGTCTCCGGCGTCCAGTCCGGCTTTGCCTGGCAGACGCCGAGCACGAAATTCTTGAGAAGCTCCGTGCCCTGCCGGGAGTGAGCGACCTCGGGGTGCCACTGGACGGCATACATGGAACGCGACTCGTCCGCAATGCTGGCGATGGCATTATGTGACTCCGCCGCGACCGTAAAGCCAGGTGGCAGTTCCATGACGCTGTCGCCATGCGACATCCACACCTGCAGATCGCGGGGAAGCCCTTCCAAGAGCCGGTGCTGCGGCGCGATTGTTGCGATGGCATCGCCGTATTCCCGCTTTTCCGCGGGTTCGACGCGGCCGCCCAGGTGGTGCGCCACGAATTGCATTCCGTAGCAGATGCCGAGGACAGGAAGGCCGAGCCCACGCCCGGCTGGATCGGCCTTCGGCGCGTCCGCGTCATAAACGGAGCTTGGCCCGCCCGAGAGGACGATGCCCATCGGCTGAAGTTCCCTTACCTTCTCAAGCGAAGCGGTGCAGGGCAGCACGACGGAGAAGACGTTGAACTCGCGGATGCGGCGCGCGATCAACTGAGTGTACTGCGCGCCGAAATCAAGAATGACGATGGTAGAAGTGCCTGCCGTGGAGCTACTCACCACCCCAGTGTAACGAGACCAGGGTAGCGAGAGAGGCTTAAACGCTGTCCTTGGTCCGGGTATTTTTCACACCGGTGAGCACGCCCGCCCCCAGCATGATTACAGTCACAGCCACGATCCAGTGCTGCGGAATGTGCGCGAGATGCATTGCGTAGATCACGCCTGCGATCACGATCAAGTAACCAATGAGATAAATGCCAAAGTTCATGGACGCTCCGTTGCGACAGTGTTTCTGTGCGCTTCATCGGATGCGGCCACACCGGCATTCGTCAACTCATTGCCTTGCAACAGATGCAGGTACGCGGTAAGGCGGGTCACGTGGAAGAAGTCGGATGAGGCGAAATACCAGACCGCGACCAGGAACGACCAGAACAGGACATATTGCTCCGTGATGACGGTGACGAAAGGCAGCGGAAAGGCGGAGAAGGCCATGGCCAGCACCAGCAGCATGATCTTGACCACGCTGAGCACCAGGTTGATCTCGAGCATGGCCGCACGCAGCGACCGCAGCCGCACCGTATCGGCGAGGCTGGCGATCACTCCCGTACCATTGCGCAATGCAAGCAGCGGGGCCGCGGTAAAGACCCAGCCGATGCCCCCGGCCAGCAGAAACAGCCCGAGCGACAACACGATGACCCCACCGACATAGACCATCATCTGCGGCTCACCACCGGCTTCGATGGGTGCAAGGATCGTCTGCTGTGCGAGTGCCTGCAAACCGAACCACCAGATCAACGTGATGAGCAGCAGCGGCAGCAGCCGCACGGCTTGCAGAACGAGCAGGACACCGAAACGTCCTTGAAGGCCGGCGTTCATCTCGCGATCCATGCGGAGCAGCAGCAGCGCACGACCGACGCTGGAAAGCGCTACCCAAAGTACAAGCAGCACCGGCGCTAGCCACACCGCGGCATGCAGCAGGCCGGGAAGCACCATGCCGGAGAACGCAGCGAGCGAAGCCGAAGCGCGCAACGGGTCCGTCAAAAGCTGGTTGACCGTGACCGCCAGAACACCGGTGGACTGCCACGGAATGGTCTGCAGAACGCCTGAGAGAGCGCGATAAAGCAACCACGCCGCCGGAATGCCAAAGGCCCATCGCCACGCGATCTCGATCAGGGTGAGCGAGGGCCTGCGCCACGTCCACGTGAGCGTGGAGACGAAGCCCTGTGTTGCGCGATGGGTGTTGCCCGGTCGCTGCGGCGTTGCCACGCCTACTTCACCACGAGATTCACGAGCTTGCCTGGGACAACAATCACCTTCACCACGGTCTTCCCTGCGACGCGGCCAGCGACTTTCTCATCCGCATGAGCGATGGCCTTGATCGCCTCCACATCGGCCTCAGCAGCGACTTTGACCACGTTGACCAGCTTGCCGTTCACCTGCACGGGAATCTCGATCTCATCTTCGCGCGCAAGTTCCGCGTCGGCCTTCGGCCAGGGCTGCCGAAACACCACACCCTCGTTACCCAGTTCTTCCCACAGCTCCTGCGCGACGAATGGAGCGAACGGAGCCAGCATCAGCGTGAGCGAGCGGAACAGTTCCCGCTGCGTGGTGGGCGAGACTTCGCCCGAATCCATTGCAGACTCGCTGGCGACAAGTTCATTCACCAGCATCATCACGCTCGCAATGCAGGTGTTGAAGTGCCATCGTCCGCTGAAGTCCAGCGTGATCTTCGCGAGCGTCTGGTGCTGTTTACGCAGCAGACGCTGCCCTGCGGTACTCAGCGCCTCTTGCGTGATGCCATGATCGCTGGACCGCAGCGCGGGCGCGTACTTCATCACGATGCGGTACACGCGCGACAGGAAGCGCGAGATGCCTGCAACACCCTCTTCCTGCCACTCCAGATCGCGATCGGGCGGTGCGGCGAACAGAGCGTACATGCGCGTGGCATCCGCACCGTACTTCGCGATCATGTCGTCGGGGGAGACAACGTTGCCCTTGGACTTGCTCATCTTCGCGCCGTTTTTGATGACCATGCCCTGCGTGAAGAGGCGCGTCGCGGGCTCGCTGTTTTTGATCAGGCCGATGTCGCGCATCACCTTGGTCCAGAAGCGCGAGTAGATCAGGTGCAGGATCGCGTGTTCCACACCGCCGATGTACTGGTCGATCTCGAACCAGTAGTTCGCCTCGTCGCTGCCGAAAGGGGCGCTGCTATTCTTCGGTTCGGTGTAGCTGTAGAAGTACCAGGACGAATCGACGAAGGTGTCCATCGTGTCCGTCTCGCGCGTGGCTGGGCCATCGCAGACCGGACAGGTCGTGTTCACAAACTCCGGCACGCGCGACAGGGGCGACCCGTTCACATCGGCGATGTCCACGTTCTCGGGCAAGAGCACGGGAAGCTGCGACTCAGGCACCGGCTGCGCACCACACTTCTCGCAGTAGACGATCGGAATGGGCGTGCCCCAGTACCGCTGGCGACTCACGCCCCAGTCTTTCAGACGGTAGGTTACGGTGGCGCGCCCGAAGCCGTTTGCCTCGGCATGCTTCGCCATCTTCTCCAGTGCTTCGAGAACGGGTTCTCCGGTCCACTCGCCGCTGTCGATCAGCACGGCCTCGGTCTTGTCGGTATACGGCAAAGGCAGGTCGTCGGTATCCAGATTAGGCGCGACTACGCGGCGAATGGGCAAGCCGTACTTGGTGGCGAACTCGAAGTCGCGCTCGTCGTGCGCGGGCACACTCATGACCGCGCCCGTGCCATAGCCGGAGAGCACATAGTTGGCAATCCAGATAGGCAGGCGTTCTCCGTTGAATGGGTTGATCGCGAACCGGCCAGTGGGGACACCATACTTCGGCAGTTCGCCCAAGGCGTCGGTATCGCGCGCGGTCTTCTGCTGTGCCAGCATCTCTTCCACGGCAGGGGCAAGTTCGCCATCAAAGCTGGCCCAATGCTTGACGATCGGGTGGTCCGGCGCAAGCTGCAGCGAGGTCGCGCCGAAGATGGTGTCGATGCGCGTGGTGAAGACCGTGATGGACATGTTGTCGGTGCAGCCGTCCACCGCAAACGTGACCTCCGCGCCCTCGCTGCGGCCGATCCAGTTGCGCTGCATGGTGCGCACCTTCTCCGGCCAGCCCTCCAGCTTGTCGAGACCGTCCAGCAGTTCGTCCGCGTACCTGGTGATGCGGAAGAACCACTGCGTCAGGTCGCGCTGCTCCACGAGCGTGTCCTCGTGCCGCCAGCAATGACCCGAAACGACCTGCTCGTTCGCGAGCACGGTGTTGCATTTCGGGCACCAGTTCAGCCGGCTCTTCTTGCGGAAGGCCAAGTCGCGCTTGTACATCTCCAGGAAGAACCACTGGTTCCAGCGGTAATAAGCCGGTAGGCAGGTGGTCACCTCGCGGGCCCAGTCGTAGCTCAAGCCCATGCGGTGCATCTGCTTGCGCATTTCGGCGATGTTGTTCAGCGTCCACTTGCGGGGCGCGGTGTTGTTCTTAATGGCGGCGTTTTCCGCAGGCAGGCCGAAGCTGTCCCAGCCCATGGGGTGCAGCACGTTGAAGCCGTTCATCCACTGGTAGCGTGCGAGCGCGTCGCCAATGGAATAGTTGCGCACGTGCCCCATGTGCAGCTTGCCGCTGGGGTACGGCAGCATCTCGAGCACGTAGTACTTCGGCTTTCCGCTGCTGTGCGGCTCTGCGGCGTACAGGGATGCGTCCGCGTCCCACTTTGCCTGCTGGCGCGGTTCGATCTCCGCCGGGTTATAGCGGACTTCCGCTGCATTCTGGTCTGCGTTCCGTGTCGCTTCTGGCATCCTCTCTATTCTATCGAGGGAGGAGGTGACGGCACGTGAGTGCGGACAACAGCAAAGCCAATGCGTTGCCGATTGACGACCTGCTGCCGCAGGTTCTTGACTCCTTGCAAAAAACACCGAATCTTGTGCTGGAAGCCGCACCGGGAGCGGGCAAGACGACGCGGGTGCCACCGGCCCTGCTGCAGCTCTCCGCAGGCGAGGTGGTTGTGCTCGAGCCGAGGCGTATCGCCGCACGCCTGGCCGCACGTCGCGTTGCCTCGGAGATGGGTGAGGCGCCGGGCGAGACTGTCGGCTACCAGGTCCGCTATGAGAACGTGGCCGGACCGCGCACCCGACTTCGCTTTGTAACCGAAGGCATTCTCACGCGGCGTCTCATCTCGGACGCGCAGCTACGCGGCGTGGACACTGTCGTTCTCGACGAGTTCCACGAGCGGCATCTCGACACCGATCTCGCACTGGCACTGCTTATACGACTTCAGAAGAAGCGGCCGGATCTGCGCATCGTAGTCATGTCTGCCACGCTAGACACTGGGCCGATCGCTCGCTTTCTTGGCGGCTGCCCGGTGCTTACGTCGACCGGCAGGGTGTATCCGGTTGAGGTGGAATACACGCCGTACTCGCCAGATGCGCTCCCACTGCAGGTGCGCGATGCGGTGCTCCGGCTGCAGGCAGGGCGGCACAGCGGTCACACGCTGGTTTTCCTGCCCGGTGCGGCGGAGATACGGCAGGCAATGCGTGCCTGCGAATCGCTGGCCCGCGATGCCGGCCTGCTGATGCTGCCGCTCTCCGGCGACCTGTCACCCGCGGAGCAGGACCGTGCCGTCGCGCCCAGTGCACAACCGAAACTGATTTTGAGCACCAACGTGGCGGAAAGCTCCGTCACCATTGATGGCGTGACCGCCGTGATCGACAGCGGGCTGGCACGCATCGCAGGCCATTCACCCTGGACGGCCCTGCCAACGCTGACCGTTTCCCGTATCAGCCAGGCCTCCGCGAGGCAGCGGGCAGGGCGGGCAGGAAGAACTGCCCCCGGGCACGCAATCCGCCTCTACACGGAGGCCGACTACCGGCTGCGCGCCGAGCAGGAATTGCCGGAGATCCTGCGCGCCGATCTCACCCAGCTCTGCCTCCACCTGCGTGCCGCCGGATTGCGTTCGGCCGCCGATCTCGCCTGGCTGAACGCTCCGCCCGAAGCCGCGCTGCAGCAGGCTGAGGATTTGCTTGATCGCCTGGACCGTGCGGGTTTCTCAGCCGGGGAACTTGCGCGCTTTCCCCTTCCACCCCGGCTTGCTGCGCTCGTTCTTGCAGCAAAGCGGTCAGGCATCGGGAATCGAGGCAGCGATGCCGCCGCGCTGCTCAGTACCCGCACTATTTCGACGAGCAACGACCTGCTCACGGCGATGGACGAGCCCCAGTCACCCGCCCTGCGGCAAACCGCCTCGCAGCTTCGCCGCATCGCGGGCACCACGGCATCCGCGCAGGACGACGATGCCCTGCTGAAGGCCGTTCTCGCCGGTCATCCCGACCGGGTCGCCCGCAGGCGCAGTGAAACGGAAATCCAGCTTGCGAATGGCACGGCGGCGGCGAGTACGGGCAAGCCGTTCCCTTATGAGTTCCTGGTGGCGATCGACGTGGAAGACCGTGCGGAAAACACCCTGCCTATCGTGCGCATGGCGTCACGCATTGAGCCGGAATGGCTGATCGACATGTTTCCCGAATCCGTCCGCGAGCAACGGAGCGCCTTCTGGAACCCCGGCCGCCAACGGGTTGAGGCGACGGACTCCTTGCTCTACGAGAGTGTTCTGCTGCAGCAGTCCCACATCGCACCCGATCCGGAAGAGGCCGCGGTGATGCTGCTGGAAAAGGCATTGGAATACGGCGCGCAGCACTTCACCGATGCAGCGGCCCTGCAGGAATTCACCGCCCGTGTGGAGTTCGCCGGACTGCCGCAGCCCGATGTCGCCGAGGCGCTGGCACAGCTTTGCAGCGGCTTGCGCTCCCTTGACGAACTTCGCGCGGTTTCGCAGACACAGCTGCTCTCCCTGCTGGAGCAGCGGGCAGGTGCTGCCCGCCTTCGCACACTTGCCCCGGCAACGCTGAGGCTGCAGGGTGGCAGGCAGGTGCCGGTCCACTACGAGACGGGCAAGCCGCCGTGGATCGAGTCACGCCTGCAGGACTTCTTCGGAATGCGGGAAACACCGCGCATCGGTCCGGACCACATACCTGTCGTGGTGCACCTGCTTGCACCGAATCGAAGAGCAGTCCAGACTACGTCGGACCTGCGTGGCTTCTGGCAGCGACTCTACCCGCAGGTCCGGCGCGAACTCATGAGACGGTATCCGCGTCATGCATGGCCGGAAGACCCGGTGGCGGCAAGACCGGCGGAAGCTGCACCTCGCACGAAATAAGAGCGTCCGCAGAGTGCGCGGAGTGTTTTGCAAAGTACGCTGCGAACTTTGCGGACCAGTTAGCGTACGTTGCGGACGCTCTTAGCTCAACTTGCAAACGGCGAAGAATCGAAATTACGAAGAACATCCGCCGGATCACGATAGACCGCAATCGCGCCTGCACTCTTCAACTCATCTTCCTTCCACCCGCCACACCTGACCGCGACGGTAGCAATTCCAGCCTTTTTCGCAGCTTCGATGTCCCATGGTGTGTCACCCAGCACAACGGCTTCATACGGCTGAATTTTCAGCTTTGCGAGCGCTGCCTGAAAGATGTCCGGCTCCGGCTTGGATTCTTTCGCGTCGTCTGAGGTCGTGCTCTCTTCCACCAGGTCATGCACCTTCAACAGCAGCAGGAACGCCTGCAGATCCTCTTTGTCCGACGAAGATGCGATCGCAAGGCGGAGTCCCTCCTGTTTCATGCGTTCCAGCAGGCGCCGTGCATCGCTGAATGGCACGATGCGGTCCATGTACTCCCGGTGAAAGAGACGCTTGCGAAAATCCTTGAGAGGCTCTTCGAGTTCATCGCAACGGTCCTTCGGGACCACGTGCGGAATGACCTTGTCGCCGCCCTTGCCGATCTGCTTCACCATGTCTTCAAAGGTGACCGGAAACCCGAACTCGTTGAAGGTGCGCTGCCATGCCTCAGCGTGAAAGTGATTGCTGTCCAGCAGAGTTCCATCCATGTCACACAAAACGGCCTTATACACGTGCGCGCCTCACTTCTCTTTTGCAGTGAGATGCCGACGACGACCAGACCGTCAGGCCTTGCTTCCGTCCACTGGTATCCCGACAACAAAATCGGTGTCCCCCGGAACCGAGTGCAATGTCAGAGAGCCGTGATAGCTCTCCACAATACGGTGCACAATGCCGAGACCCATGCCCGTACCCACGCCGGCAGCCTTGGTGGTGAAGAACGGATCAAAGATACGCTCCTGATCTTCCGCTGGTACGCCGGGACCGTCATCTTGGATCGCAATAAAAACTTTGCCCACATCCTGCCAGGTTCTGATCTGGATGTGACCATCGGGGCGCACGGCGTCAATCGCATTGTCGAGCAGGTTGGTCCAGATCTGGTTCAGTCCAGAGCAAACGCAGGTAAGCGGAGGCAGGTTGGCCCCAAACTGCTTCTCAAGCTGGATGTTCTTTTCGCGAAACTTGTGTTTCAGCAGCATAAGCGTGGCGTGCAGGCTTTCGTTCACATAGACCGTCTGCTGACCGCCCTGCCCTTCGTGCACGTAGGTCTTCACGGCTTTCGCTAAATCGTGCACGCGCGAGACGCTCTCTTCCACCAGGGCAACCTGCTGCATACTGGACGCCGTAGTCTCAAGCCATTCGAGTGGGTCCTGAATCGATTCGCCGGGGAAAACTCCCTGCAGGCACTCCAGGTCAGTGGGTGCAAGGCCACTCGCGACAAGCGTCGGGGCAATGTTCCAGGCGTTTTGCACATCGTGCTCGTCCATCCAGTTGCCGAGCTCTTCTTCAGCATCGGACTGCTGCAGGGAATCCATGCAGCGCGCGCCGCCGCCAGCCAGGACACGTTCCTGCAACACAGTCAGGCAGGCGCGCTGTGGCTCCGTGTGTCCTTGCTCTGCAAACTTCTTGGCGAGTTGATGCAGCCGGGTAAGGTTGCCGCGAAGCTGCGCAGCCGCGCGCTTTGCGGCGGCACCAGGATTGTTCAACTCGTGCATCAGGCCAGCGGTCATCGCGCCAAGCGCGGAGAGCTTACCCTCCTGCGTAGTCATGGCCTGCACGCCCTGGGTGCGCATGCGCATTTCGTTCAGGATTACATTGCGAAGGTTCGGGCATGAGGCCATCATGTTCCAGAAACCCTCTTCAGGCAGGCGCAGTCCGCGAATGGGTGTCACCGCGACGACCGTCATAAAGCTTGGCATCTTCGACAGAAGGATCGTCTCACCCATGAACGTCGGTGCGGAAACAGTTTTCTGATAAATCTCCGTGGTGCCGCTGCCCTTGCGGCTGACCCGTACCTTGCCTTCAATCAATACGAGGAACTCACGAAGATTTACTTGCTCCTCAGCGATGACCTCACCTGCCGGGTGAGTCATCTCCGCCGATTGAGCGACGAGGCAGGCGAGCTCAGCTTCGCCTACATCGGCAAAGAGTTTCTGCTCGTGCAACGTGTGCACAAGTTCCATCTCGTGCTCCGTTCTGTCCTGCATACAACCTGCAAATGCTGCCGTCATCGCTTTTAGAACTCCGCTAAATACTGGTGTACGAACTGGATCGCAATCGACCCTTCGCCTACTGCCGATGCCGCCCGCTTGACCGAGCCATGCCGCACGTCACCCGCGACAAAGATTCCTGGAACGCTTGTCTCCAACAGGTACGGATCGCGGGTTCCCGGCATCTGCTCGATGCCTTTGCGCTTCAGGTCCGGTCCTGCCAGAACAAACCCCCGCTCGTCCCGCACGACTTGCGCAGGTAACCATTCTGTTTTCGGCGCCGCGCCGATAAAAATGAACACTGAAGATGCGGCGCAGGACTCCGCTTCAGTTCCACAGCTCAACTGCAGACATTCCAGATGATCTTCACCGCCGAAGTTGGTGATCTGCGTACCGGTCTTCACGATAATGTTTTCCGTGGCAGCGATCTGATCGATCAGATATTTGGACATGCTCTTTTCAAGCGAGTCGCCGCGCACCAGCAT